>JAYRVK010000836.1:0-8380 GCA_041918555.1 Sandaracinaceae bacterium | reverse complement strand
TCTCGGCTCCTGCTCCCGCGGCTCGCGCGGACGGGATGGTTGGTCGCGGGCCAGCTCGACGCGGAGGACGGCCGGATCGAGGAGGCGATCGCGTGCTGGCGCGCCGGCGCGGCGATCGCTGCGCACGCCGAGGTCGGCTTCGAGGCGCTCCTCGACGCGTGGCTCGGCTGGGCCGAGCGCGACCCCGCGCGAACGGCGAGCGCGCCCGTGCCGGAGCACCCCGGCCTCGCGCTCGCGCGCGCGGTGCTGGTCGCGGCGGCCTCGGACGAGCCGCCCCCCGAGGTCGACCCCGCGCTGGCCGCGACCTGCCGCGAGCTCCGTCGCGCCGTCGCGCTCAACGCTCGAGGATCGCAACGCGTCTTGTCGGTGAGCGCGGACGCTTCGCGCGCGCGCGGCCCCGACGGCGCCGCGATCGATCTCACGCGCCGCGGCGCCCCGCGCCGGATCCTCGCCGCGCTCTGCGAGGCGCACCGCGCGCGGCCCGGAGCATCGGTCGAGCGCCAGGCCCTCATCGAGGCGGGCTGGCCGGGGGAGCGCATGCGCACGGACGCCGCGGACAAGCGCCTCCGCACCGCGATCTGGACGCTGCGCAAGGCCGGCCTCGAGCCCGTGCTCCTCACGCGGGACGACGGCTACCTCCTCGACCCCGCGATCGCGGTCCGGATCGACTAGTGGGGACCGTCCCCAGGGCTCACGGCCGGAAGCGGGCGACGACCGGTCGGTGGTCCGAGACGAGCTCGGGGTAGGTAGGCATCGCGTCGTCGAGGCGGAGGACGTCGGTGGTCCCCTCGCCGTACTCGTCCAAGAGCGATGTCGTGATGAGCACGTGGTCGATCATCGCGTCGAACCACAGGTAGGTCGTCGCGCCCGCACGCTCGGCGGGCAGCGTGAGGAAGCGGTAGATCTCGGGCGCGTCGAGGAGCGGGAGGAAGACGTTCTGCTCGCGCGGATCGGTGAGCTCGTCGTTGTAGTCGCCGACCACGACGACGTCCGGGTCGATCGTCGTGCGCTCGCGGATCCATGCGTCGAGCATCGTCACCGCGGCGGCACGGCGGGTGCGCGACTCCTCGTCGATCTGGGCCTTGAGGTGGACGACCACGAACGCGAAGTCGAACGCGACCTCGCCGGCCGCGTCGAGGACGGCGATCTCCGCCATCAGCGGGTCGCGCGGATACTCCCACCCGTCGAACGGGAACAGGCGCTCGACCGCGCCGACGCGGACGCGCGCGGGTCGATAGAGGAAGCCGACGCGGGTGTCGCCCCACTGGTCGAACGACACGACCATCTCGTGCTCGGGGAGCGCGGCCGCGAGCGCCTCGAACGCTCCGGGGTCGGTGATCTCCTGGACGCCGATCAGGTCGAGCTCGTGCGCCAGGACGAGCTCGCGCACCGCGTCGATCGTCCCCGGATCGCGCGGGAACGTCTGGAGGTTCCAGCTCGCGATCGAGATCGAGGGCGCCGGGGGCAGCGGCTCGGCCGTCGGGGTGCCCGCGTCCGGCTCCGCCATCGCCGCGTCGAGCACGGTGGGCGGAGCACCTTCACAGGCGCAGAAGAGGATCGAGGAGAGCAGAGCCGTCGCGCGCATGGCGCGCACCATGCCCCGGCCCGAGGCGGCGCGTCAGCCCGCCGCGCGCGCGTTTGACAACGTTTGACGCCTCGCCTGCCAGGCCTGGAACATCAACACGTCCCACAGCTGGTGGGTCCAGTCGCGCCTTCCTTCGACGTGCTCGGTCCAGACGCGCCGCACCGCCGTCGCGTCGAACCGCTCGAGCGCCCGGGCCTCCAGGAGATCCTCGGCCCAGTCGCGCAGCGGGCCGCGCAGCCACGCGCCGACCGGGACGCCGAAGCCCATCTTCGCGCGCTCGAAGAGGCGCCGCGGGACGCGCCGCTCGAGCACGCGGCGGAGCACCCACTTCGTCCGTCCGTCGCGGTGCTTGAGCGACATCGGGAGGCGCCACGCGAGCTCGAACACGCGGTGATCGAGGATCGGCACGCGGGCCTCGAGCCCCACCGCCATCGACGCGCGGTCCACCTTGGTGAGGATGTCGTCGGGGAGGTAGCCGACCGTGTCGGCGAGCATCAGCTGCTCCGCGAACGAGAGCCCGGCCTCCTCGACCCACGACGGGCGGAGCGGCGCGCCCGGCGCGGAGACGAGCGCCTCCGCGTCCGGCCAGTGCGAGCTCAGCGTGTCGTAGAGCGCCTCCTCGGAGGCGGCGGGGACCAGCGACAACGCCTTTTGCACCTTCTCGACGGGCAGCCGCACCTGCATGCGGGCCGGAAAGCGCGGCGCGACGCGCTCGATCGCCGCGCCGAGCGGGCCCCACGGCAGCATCGCGAGGCCCGCCGCGGCGCCGCGCCGCATCGGCAGCGGGACGCGCGCGAGGCCGCGCCAGAGGCGCGGGCCCCACACGTGGCGGTTGTAGCCGCCGAAGAGCTCGTCGCCGCCGTCGCCCGAGAGCGCGACCGTGACGTGCCGCCGCGCGAGCCTCGAGACGAGGAACGTCGGGATCTGCGAGGAGTCCGCGAACGGCTCGTCGAACATCGCGGGGAGCTCCGGGATCACCGACCACGCCTGCTCGGGCGTGACGACGAGCTCGGTGTGATCGGTCCCGAGGGCTCGCGCGACGTCGCGCGCGTGCGACGACTCGTCGTACGCGGCCTCCGTGAACCCGATCGAGAAGGTCTTGGCGTGGCCGTCGCCGACCTCCTGCATCAACGCGACGACGGCGCTCGAGTCGATCCCGCCGGAGAGGAACGCGCCGAGCGGCACGTCCGCGACGAGCCGATCGCGCACGGCCTCGGAGAGCGCTCGATCCAGCGCGTCGACGGCGTCGGCCGCGTCGCCGCGGAAGCCCTCGGCGCGGGCGCGGAGCGCGACGTCGACCGCGGACCACCACCTCCGCGCGCGCGGCGCGTCGGGCGCGGCGAAGCGGACCACGCCGCCGGGCGGGACCTTCGTCACGCCGCGCACGATCGAGCGCTCGCCCGGGACGCAGTTGCGCCGCAGGTACGCCGCGAGGACGTCGAGGTCGAGCTCCCCGTCGAGCGCGCCGAACGCCTCGACCGGCGCGAGCGTCGAGCCGAACGCGACCCCGCGCGGGCCGACCGCGTAGTAGAGCGGCTTGATCCCGAGCCGATCGCGCGCGAGCGCGAGCTCACGCCGCTCGCGATCCCACAGCGCGAACGCGAACATCCCGACGAAGCGCGCGAGCGCGGGCTCGAGGCCCCACTCCGCGATCGCCTCGAGCATCACCTCGGTGTCCGAGCCGCTCCTGAAGCGGCGACCGCGGGCCTCGAGCTCCGCGCGCAGCACGCGGAAGTTGTAGACCTCGCCGTTGTACGTGATCGCGAGCCGTCCGTCGGCCGAGAACATCGGCTGGCGGCCGTCGTCGCTGAGGTCGAGGATCGACAAGCGCCGGTGTCCGAGCGCGATCCCCGCCTCGGCGTCGATGAAGGTGCCCGACGCGTCCGGTCCCCGCGCGACGAGCGGCGCGAGCATGCGGGCGAGCCGCGCGTCCGCGTCGCGGCGCGCGCCCTCGTCGGTCGTCCAGAAGCCGGTGATCCCGCACATGCGTGCCCGTTGAGTGGCCGCGCAGTCTAGCGGCGTTCGATCGCGGCGGGGAGACGCGGCCGCGCGGGGCGTATAAGGTCGCCGACGTGCGAGGCTACGTGCTCCGGTACCTCGGGCGCGTCGCGTCGGGCGCCTCGTTCCCCGAGGCCCGCGCGGCCGTCCCGTTCCTCCTCCGCGGTCTCGTCGAGGCGCGCGCCCGCGCCCACGCCGTCGCGGCCGGCTTCGAGACCGCGCACGCCGACGATCCGCGCCACGTGCACCGGCTCGCGTACCTGCGCGCTCGCGGCGTGCCCGCGACGAGCGACGATCCGGCGGCCGTCGCGAGGGCGTTCGAAGAGCACCGCGCGCTCGGCGTCGAGGGGCGCGCGTTCGTGGCGCCGTTGCTCGGGGCGCTCGTCGTCGCGGCGCTCGCGGGGGCGGCGGTCGCGGGCTGGTGGTGGAGGACGACCACCGACGCGGCCGCGAGCGCGACGCCGGTCGACGAGCGCGCGGAGCCGCCGACGATCGACGAGCTCTTCCCGCCCGAGGACGAGGGCGAGCCCGCGCACCCGCTCGAGGCGGTCTTCGAGGAGGCGATCCCCGCGTACACCATCGCCCTCGACGCGCGGACGCTCGGTCGCGAGCGGGCGGCGCCCGAGGACGTCGCGTCGCGGCGCGCGCAGATCGTGGAGGCGCTCCAGCGCGAGGCGCCAGCGCTGTTGCCCGCGACCAACGCGCTCCTCGACGCGGCCGAGCACTACGCCGCGGCGACCGACGACGCCTACGACGACGAGCGCTGGCTGAACGCGCTCGTCGGCTTCCACGATGCCCTCGAGCGCGAGGCGGTGCCCTTCCACCTCGACGCGCAGCTCACCGAGGACCTGCGCTCGGGCCGCCACCGCGTGCTCATCTCGACGTACACGGTGCTCGCGCGGCGCGCCTTCACCGCGCGCGACGGCCGCATCCGGCAGCTCGACATCGAGCGGCTCGACGACCTGAACTACGACCAGTCGCTCCTCGGCTACACCCGCCCCGAGGTCCGCTACGCGCTCGTGCGCGTCGATCGCGTCGAGCGCTTCCTGGTCGAGCAGGTGCTGCCGTCCGTGCACGCGGCCGCGGAGTCGGTGATCGTGCGCGACTACGCGGACGAGACCGGGATCGAGTGGGTGACCGACTTCGAGGGCTGGGCCCACGAGGATCTGCGCGGCGAGGCGCAGCGGGTGGTCGCCGCCGCGATCGATCCGCGCTCGACCGGGCTGCGCGATCTCGCGGCCGCGATCGTGCGGCGGCGCAACGGCGTGCGCCAGCTCGGCTTCGAGCTCCGCGATCGGGGCGTGCGGCTCCGGTTGCCGCGGCGCTACCGCTACGAGACCGCGCAGCTCGCGGGCGCCGGCGACGCCGGCGGCCAGTGGCTCGGCGAGGTGCGCGCCGCGGAGCGTGATCTGCGGAGCGCGCCGATCCAGCGCGCCTACGACGCGGTCCACGAGGCGTTCGGCCGGAGCATCGCCGAGCACGAGGTGCAGCACCGGCTCGACTACGAGGACGGCCGGCGCGCGCAGGTGCCCGAGGTGCTCGCGCAGTACACCGGAGAGACGGAGTCGGAGGACCGGGTGAACCGCCGCGCGGAGCGCGCGAACGCGGAGCTCTCGGCGTACCTCGCGCAGATCGCGCGGCGGCCGCCGATGGCGCGCACGTCGCTGATCCACGTCGCGTCGTTCGTGATGGACCGCGACGCGTGGTCGATGCCGGAGGCCTACGCAGCCGTCGCGATCTTCGAGGCGCTCGCCGACGAGGCGGCGATCCCGCACGGCCCGCTGATCGTCCGGCGTCGGATCGATCGCGGCGAGGCCGCGCGGATCTACGGCCTCTTGCGCGAGCGCTTCGACGGCGAGGGCCTCGCCGCCCTCGCGGGCCGCACGTGGCAGCGGCTCTACGGCGCGCCGCTCACGCCGATCGCGCTGGCGGAGTGAGCGCGCGCCGCGCGGTGAAGGCGAGCGCGATCCAGCCCGCGATCAGCGCGAGGCCGCCGAGCGGGGTGACCGCGCCGAGCCACCGCGGCGCGCCGAGGCTCATCGCGTAGAGGGTCCCCGCGAAGAGCGTGATCCCGGCCGCGAACGCGGCGCTCGCCACCCGCGCGGCGCGCCCCGGCACGAGCGCGCACACGACGATCATCGCCGCGTGCGGGAGGTGGTAGCTCACCGCGGTGCGCCACCACTCGAGCCGCCTCGCCGCGTCGGCCGCGCCCTCGAGGACGCCCTCGAGCCCGTGCGCGCCGAACGCGCCGAGCCCGACCGCGAGCGCGCCGAGGAGCGCGCCGCCGACGAGGGTCGCTCGCTGCATCGCTCAGGCCGGGCCGCGCGGCTCCCAGAGCTGGATCGGGTTGCCCTCGGGATCCGCGAGGCGCGCGAACACGCCGTTCGGATACTCCTCGGCCTCGACCTCGACCTCGATGCCCGCCGCTCGCAGCTGCGCGACCATCGCGGCGAGGTCGCGCACCCGGAAGTTGATCATCCACTGCTGCGTGGGCCGCCCGAAGTACTCGGTCGCCTCCGGGAACGGGGCCCACACCGTGGTCCCCGCCTCCTGCGTCCACGCCGCGCCCTCGTAGCTGTCCGGCACGGGCAGCACGCCGAGGTGCGTCTCGTACCAGCCGGCCAGCGCCTTGGGGTCCTTCGCGCGGAAGAACATCCCCCCGATCCCCGTAACTCGCTCCATGCTCCGCAGGCTACCCCGAGACGGAGGCGAGGTGGGGGATCCAACCAAGGGCCCGCGCGCGATGGCGCTGTTCCTGGGCGTGGGCCTCGCGCTCGCGCTCGGGCTCGCGTGGGCCGGGCAGCCCGTCGTCGCGGCGGTGATCGGCGCGCTCGCCGTCGCGGGCGCGGTGCGCGCCGCGCTCGGCGAGGGGCCCGCGGGCGCGCCGCCCGATCTCGCGCCTCCCGCGGAGGCCGCGTACGCGCCGGTGATCGCCGGCGCGCGCTTCGGCGGCGTGTTCGTCGAGGTCGGGCCGAGCGCGATGGTCCTGTGCCTCTTCCCGGTCGCGGATCCCGATGGGGGCGACGAGCTCGCGAGCGTGAAGGCGCCGCCCGGGGGGCTCGCGGGGGTGATCGTCTTCAACGACGCGCCGGGCGCGCACCTCTTCGGCTCGCGCGCGATCGAGGCGCTCGGCGTGGCCCGCGAGCACGTGTGGGCCACCGCGCCCGAGCGCAAGCTCGATCGCGCAAGTGGAGTGGACACGGGCGCGCGGCAGGCGAAGCGGCTGCCCGAGCGCCTCGAGCTCGCGGGGACCGAGCTCGCTCGCCGCGGCGAGCACGCGCGGATCCAGTGGGGAGCGCGCTACGGCTACGCGACGGCTCTCGTCGGCGCGGCGATCCCGGACGACGCGCTCGCGGCGCGACCGCACCCGAGCTTCGTGATCGGCGGGCTGCGTCTCGACGATCCGAAGGCCGTCGGCCTCGACCTCCTGATGGCGCTCCGGCACGTGATGCTGATCGAGGGGAGCGCAACGGGAGTTGCGATCGCGCAGGCGCGCTTCTTCTCGACGATGGGCGTCGCGGCCACGGTGCTCGGCGCGCGCGACCCGGACGCCGTCGTGCGCGAGCACCTCGACGCCGCGCGCGAGGGCGGCGAGGCCTTCGAGGCGAAGCTCGCGGAGGCCCCGGTGCCGGTGTGGATCGACGTCTTCACCGAGCTCGCGGTGCTGGGCGAGCACGCGCTCGCGGACGCGCGCCTCGAGCGGCTGCTCGAGCTGCGGCCGGACGGGAGGCTGTGCTTCGAGCTCGGGATCTCGAGGCTCCTCGGCGGCCGCGCCGAGGAGGCCGCGGACGCGTTCCGGCGCGCGACCGAGCTCGGCTCGGCCATCGCGTGGAACAGCCTCGCGAGCACCCTGCGCGGGCTCGGCCGTCTCGACGAGGCGCGCGCGGCGATCCGCGAGGGCCAGGCGCGGATGCCCGACGATCCGATCACGTGGAAGACCGCGGTGGCGATCCACGCGCTCGCGGGGGACGAGGCGGCCGCGCGCCGGGCGATCGAGGAGGGGCCCTTCGACGACGCGCAGCGCGACGAGCTCCGGGCGCGCCTGGAGGAGCCGCCCGAGCGCTACGTCGATCGCTTCGAGGGCTACGCCGCGATCGCGCGGCGGCGCGGCACCGAGCGGATCGACGCGGGCGATCTGGCGGGGGCCGAGGCGATCCTGCGGCGCGCCATCGCGCTCGACCCGCTCGACCTCGAGGCGCACGTGGAGCTCGCGTTCGTGCTCGGCCGGCGCGAGGACGACGCGGCGCTCCGCGCGCTCTCTGCGCGCGCGATCGACGAGGTGCCGGGCGGCGAGCTCCTGCGGTTCAACCTCGCGAACCTCGCGCTCCGCACGGGCGACCCCGAGACCGCGCGCGTCGAGCTCGAGGCGTTGCTCGCGAAGGTCCCGACCCACCGCGACGCGCGGGTGAACCTCGTCGGCGCGCTCTGCATGCTCGATCGCAAGGCCGAGGCGCGCGGGCACCTCGACGCGCTCGCCGCGGCGGGCCTCGACCCCGAGCTCCTCGCGCGCCTGCGCGCGCAGTGCGCCTAACGGACCTCGGCGACGGCGAAGGGCGTGCGGATGCGGCCGCCGGGGCGGAGCGCGACGGCGAGGGCGTTCGCCTCGCGGCGCCGCGCGGAGGCGTCCTGCGCTCTGCCGAGCGTGATCATCACGCGGCCGCCCGGGATCGCGCTCATCACGACCGGCGCCGAGACGACCTCGCCGTCGATCACGATCGCCAGGACCCGGCGCACGTGCGACGCGGTCGCCGCCTCGAAGTGCTCGGCGGCCTCGGCGGTCAGCTCGAGCGCGACGGT
>JAYRVK010000835.1:0-5462 GCA_041918555.1 Sandaracinaceae bacterium | reverse complement strand
CGGCGTGGTGTGCTTCCGCGCGCGAGTGGTGGTCTGTCGCGTGGGGGCGGCGTCTCCGCGATCGCTACCCTCCGCTGTGTACTTGGGGTTCCACGCCCTGTCCGCAACTCAGCGGGCGCGGTCGACGGCCTCGCGCAGGGCGCGCTCGGTCGCGGCGCCGGTGAACGAGGCGGCGACGCGGCCGTCCGGGGCGATCACGTAGATCGTGGGCAGGACCTCGACGCCGAAGCGCTCGGCGTCGGCCCGGGTCGCGAGCGCGATCGGGTACGTCATCCCGAAGCGGCGCGCGGCGGCGTCGACCCGGGCGAGCGGCATCGCGTCGACGCTCACGCCGATCACCCGCGCCCCGCCCGCGTGGAGGCGGCTCAGCACGGGACCCTCGGCGCGGCACGCGGCGCACCACGTCGCAAAGAACGCGAGGACCACCACCCGGCCCCGCTCGGCCGCGAGGTCGAAGCTCCCGTCGCGCATCGGCGCCACGAGCGCGGGCGCGGCCCGGCCCTCGGGGAGACCCCCGCGCGGGCCCACGAACGTGAAGAGCACCAGCGCCCCCGCGAGGAGGAGCCAGGGCCACGCGGCGCGCAGGCCGGAGCGAGGGGGAGGATCCACCCGCCACGGACGCGCGAGCCGGGACGGAGTTACGCCCCGCGCCAAAGCTGCTAGCATCCGCCCCCGGAGGAGGCTCGATGCGAGATCGGCGGTGGATCGGGGCGTTTTCGCTGCTTCTCGTGCTGTTCGCGGGCTCGCCCGCAGAGGCACAGGAGGACAGCGAGCAGACCAGCGCGATGCAGCGTGCGCGCGATCACATGGAGCGGGGGCAGACCCTCTACCTCCAGGCGCGCTTCGAGGAGGCCGCCGCCGAGTTCGAAGCGGCCTACGAGGCCCAGCCCTTCGGCGCGTTCCTCTTCAACGCGGGCGCCGCGCTCGAGCGCGCGGGCCAGGCCGCGCGCGCCGCGGCGTTCTTCGAGCAGTACATCACGCGCGATCCCGACGCGTCGGACGCCGCGGAGGTCCGCCAGCGCATCGCGCGCCTGCGCGCCGGCGCGCCGACGACGCGGCCGCCGGCCGAGCAGCCCGACGAGGTGCCCGACGAGTTCAAGTCGCTCGTCTCCGTGCGCACCAACCCCGAGGGCGCGACCGTCCGCGTGCTGAGCGGGTCGACCGAGGTCGCCACCGGGCCCGGGCCCTTCGCGCACACCCTCGACGCGGGCCGCTACACGCTGCGGGTCGAGCACCCGGACTTCCAGACCGTCGAGCAGCAGATGCGCGTCGAGCCCGGCCGCGTCTACGTCGTCATCGTCGAGATGAGCCAGGGCGAGTTCCTCGGCTACCTCCGCATCGTCACGAACGTACCGGGCGCGCAGGTCTTCATCGACGACCACGAGCAGGGCGCGCGCGGGCAGACCCCCTTCGAGGCCCCGATCGCGACCGGCGCGCACCACATCTGGATCGAGCGCCCCGGCTACCGGACCGAGGAGGTCGACGCCGAGGTCAACGTCGGCGAGGACGTCACGGTGCGCGTCGACATCACGCGCGTCGAGTTCGGCCGCCTGCGGATCGTGTCCAACGTCACCGGCGCGCGCGTCTCCGTCGACGGACAGCTCGCGGGCACCGTGCCCTACGAGGGCGAGGTGGGCTCGGGGCCGCACCGCGTGCGGGTCGAGGCCGACGGGATGAAGGCCTACGAGGCGCAGGTCGACATCCGCCCCGGCCAACTCACCCCGATCCGCGTGCGCCTGCGCCCGGACGTGGGGCGCGGCGGCGCGTACGTGAGCGCGGTGTTCTCCGCGGTGTTCCTCGGCGCGGGCATCGGCCTCGGCGTCGCGGGGCTCGACTTCCACAACCAGGCCCAGACCGAGCTCGAGGCGGGCACGCTCGCGAGCGACGACGGCCGCCTCGACGCGGGCATCTTCCTCTACATCGGCGCCGACGCGGCCTTCGGCCTCAGCCTCGTCGTCGGCGTCCTCGCGCTGTACTACTTCCTCTACGATCCGCTCCCGCCCTCGGAAGGGACGGTGCTCGAGGCCCGCGACTGGGCGCTGGCGCCGATCGTGGATCCCCTCAACCAGACCGCCGGCCTCGGCCTCTCGGGGAGGTTCTGATGCGTCGCTCCATCTTCGTCCTCGCCGCGCTCGCGGCCGCGCCCGGGTGCATCCCCACCGACTTCGACGACCGCCGCAACGAGGCCTCGACGATCTCCGTCCAGCCGCCCGAGGACTACCCGAACACGCGGTTCGGCGCCGTCGTCACCGGCTACTCCGGGATCGTCGGCGGCCAGTTCGCCTCGCGCATCTCCGCGAGCGCGGGCGCGGACACGCCCTTCACCGTCTACCCGATGCTCATCGGCGACGAGATCCGCCTCGACACCCCGACGATCGACGGCTGCGACACCGAGACCCCGTGCGAGGTGGGCGCGGGCAGCTCGCTCGTGGGCATGCCGACCTTCCGCGGCCGCAGCATGTGCATCGCGACCGCCGCCATGGAGACGGGCCAGATCAAGATCAACTGCGAGGACGACGCGACCCGCTTCGAGGCGGTCGCGGGCCCGAGCGGCGAGCGCTTCGGCTTCGCCGGCGCGGGCCTGCGCGCCTCGCACGCGTTCGGCTCGGCGCTCTACGGCGCGCCCGGGGCGCTGGGGGGCGGGGGCGCGGTGTACCGGCTCTCCGACTCGGGCCCGCCGAGCCCGCTCGATCTCTCGATGGGCAGCGGGGTCGGGCGCGAGCTCGGCCGCGCGGTCGCGATCGGCGTGTCCGACGCGGACACCGTGCTCATCGCGGCGGGCGCGCCGCGCGGCGCCGAGAAGCGGGTCATCCTCGCGACCGTCGACATCGACGCGGGCGGCGCCGGGATCACCTCGGTGCGCGGCTGCATCGACGCGACGACCCGCGGCTTCGGCGAGGCGCTGGCGATCGGCGACTTCGACGGCGACGGCCTGCAGGACGTCGCGATCGGCAGCGGCACCGGCGAGGGCGCCGACCTGCGCGAGAACGTCGTGCGCATCTTCGCGGGCGCGTCGATGCCGGCGCCGGGCTCGTGCGTCGGCGCGTGGCCGGAGGCGACCCGGCTGAGCTGCCCGACGGCCGAGGGCATCACCTGCGACGAGTCCTCGAACTTCGGCGCCTCGCTCGCGGTCGGCGACATCGACGGCGACGGCATCCAGGACCTCGTGGTCGGCGCGCCGAACGCCGAGGTCGACGGCCGCGGCGGCGCGGGCGCGATCTTCGTCTTCGCGGGCACCTCGGTGATCACGAACCTCGACGACGAGTTCGCGGCGCTCGCGCACTCGAGCCCGACCACGAACGCGAACCTCGGCCTCGCGCTCTCGACGGTGCCCGGGCAGATGGGCGCGGCGGGGCGGCGCGACGAGATCATCGCGGGCGCGCCCGGCGTCAACCGCGTCTACGTGTTCCTGTGCTCCGGCCTCGACGGGGACAGCGCGCTCGACTTCGAGGGCACGCGGTGCCAGCCGCTGGACACTTGAACGAGGACAAGAAGCAGATCCTCGTCGCCGACGACGAGCCGAACCTCCGCCGCGTGCTGAGCGCGCAGCTCACCCGCGACGGATACGACGTGATCGCGGTCGAGGACGGCCAGGCCGCCCTCGACGCGCTCGACGCGCACCACGTCGACGTCGTGATCAGCGATCTGCGGATGCCGCGCGTCGACGGGATGACGCTGCTCAAGCGGGTCGTGAAGAGCCACCCCGACGTGCCGGTGATCCTGATCACCGCGCACGGCACCGTCGACACCGCGGTCGAGGCGCTGAAGCTCGGCGCGTTCGACTACGTCACCAAGCCCTTCGAGCAGAGCGAGTTCCGCAACGTCGTCAACAAGGCCGCCCGCACGCGCGAGCTGACCCTCGACGACCTCAGCGCGCCGCCGCTCAGCGAGCCCGGCCGCTACCGCATCATCGGCCAGTCACCGCCGATGCTCGACGTCTACACGGTCATCGAGCGCGTCGCCGACACGCCGAGCACCGTGCTCCTCACCGGCGAGAGCGGCACCGGCAAGGAGCTGATCGCGCGCGCGCTCCACGAGAACTCCTCCCGCCGCGACAAGCCGTTCATCCGGGTCAACTGCGCCGCGATCCCGCGCGACCTCATCGAGAGCGAGCTGTTCGGCTACGAGAAGGGCGCGTTCACGGGCGCGGTGACGAGCAAGCCCGGCCGCTTCGAGCTCGCCAACGAGGGGACGCTGTTCCTCGACGAGATCGGCGAGATCCCCGTCAACATGCAAGTCAAGTTGCTCCGGGCGATCCAGGAGCAGGAGTTCGAGCGGGTCGGCGGGATCAAGACGATCCGCGTGAGCGTGCGCCTCGTCGCGGCGACCAACCGCGAGCTCGCCGAGGAGATCCAGGCGGGCCGCTTCCGCGAGGACCTCTACTACCGGCTCAACGTGGTGCAGGTGCGCCTGCCGCCGCTGCGCGAGCGCAAGAGCGACATCCCGCTCCTCGTCGACCACTTCGTGCGGCGGTTCCGAGAGCGCCTCAAGAAGAACGTCGTCGGGGTGAGCGAGCCCGCGATGGAGCGCCTCCTCGCGCACCCATGGCCCGGCAACATCCGCGAGCTCGAGAACGTGATCGAGCGGTGCATCCTCTTCACCGACGGGACGCACGTCGCGATGACGGACCTCCCCGAGGAGGTGCTCGCGGGCCGGCCGACCAAGAGCGAGCGCGTCGAGCCGCAGAAGGACGCGCCGGAGTCCGGTGAGGCCCCGGGCCTCAAGGAGGCGGTGCGCCAGGCCGCGATCCGCGTGGAGCGCGAGCTCATCGTGAAGGCGCTCGAGCAGACCGGCGGCAACGTCACGCACACCGCGCGGCTGCTCAAGATCTCGCGCAAGAGCCTCCAGACGAAGATGAAGGAGCTCGGCCTGCGCGAGGAGGGCTGACGTGCTCGAGGGCGACCGCGACGAGCGCGCGCACTGGACCGGGGGCGGCGAGCTCCTGACGGTCCGCGCGCTCGACGCGCTCACGAAGGCCGAGCGGCGCGCGGTGCCCGAGGGCGCGGTCCGGCTGCTCGCGGAGTGGCCGGAGCGGCTCGCCGCGCTCCCGCCGGACCTCGCGTGGGCTCGCGACACGTTGCGCTCGCGCACGCCCGTGCTCGAGCGCGCACGGTTCGACGATCGCGAGTACTGGACGGCGCGGCTCACGGGCTGGGGCGACGCGTCGTCCCTCGCGGGGCCCTGCCTCGGGGGCACCGGCGAGGCGTTCGGCGCGGAGTGGCCCGAGCCGCTCGGCTGGCTGTCCACGACGTTCGGCACCGCGACGCTCGTCGCGGAGCAGAGCGGCACCGCGCCGTTCGGGCGCCCGCTCGCGTCGTTCCTCGTGAACGGGGAGCTCCTCGTCGAGGCGGCGCCGCCGGGGAGCGAGGCGTGGGTCGCGCACAACGAGCGCCGCGGCGACGCGTTCGTCGCCCCTCACGCGAGCGGCGCGGCGGGGTGGCTCCGCCCCGAGAGGGCGGGCG
>JAYRVK010000834.1:0-3142 GCA_041918555.1 Sandaracinaceae bacterium | reverse complement strand
GCGCTCGCGGGTGGCCTCGAGGAGCGCGCGCCGGAACGCGGCCGCGCTCGCCACGCGGTGCTCGCGCTCCACGGCGAGCGCGGTCTCGACGAGCGCGCGCACGGCCGCCGGGACGCCGGGCGCGGCGAGCGGCTCGGGCCCCGTCGGGGTCATGAGCCGCACCATCTCGCCGAGCGACTCGGCGCGGTAGGGCCGCCTTCCCGCCAGCATCTCGTAGAGCACCACGCCCAGCGCGTAGACGTCGACCCGCGCGTCGAGGTCCGCGCGCCCGGCGGCCTGCTCGGGCGCGAGATAGCCGGGCGTGCCGATCGTCATCCCCGATTGCGTCAGCCGCTCGGCCTCCGGGCCCACGTCGCGCGCGATCCCGAAGTCGAGGAGCTTCACGCGCTGCGATCCATCGGGCAGCCGCGCGAGGAAGACGTTCTCGGGCTTGAGATCGCGGTGCAAGATCCCTTGCGCATGGACGTGCTCGAGGGCGGCGAGCGCTTCGGCCGCGATCCCGACGGCCTCGCCGAGGGGCAGCGGCCCGCGCTCGATCCGGGCGCGCAGGCTCTCGCCCTCGAGCCGCTCCATCGCGATGTACGCGCGCCCCTCGTGCTCGTCGGCGTCGAACACCTCGACGACGCCGGGGTGGCGCGCGCGCGAGGCCGCGATCGCCTCGCGCCGGAAGCGCTCCGCGACCGAGGGGCTCCCGTCGGTGAGGACCTTGAGGGCCACGGGCCGCTGGAGCTTCTCGTCGAGCGCCTCGTAGACCGCGCCCATCCCGCCCTCGCCGAGCAGCCTCACCACGCGGTACTTCGAGCCCACGCGTTCTCCGGGCGAGAGCGCGCTCACGGCGCCTCCTCGGCGGACGGAACGACGATCACCGACGGCAGGTCCGAGC
Source organism: Sandaracinaceae bacterium (assembly GCA_041918555.1). Taxonomy (GTDB): domain Bacteria; phylum Myxococcota_A; class Polyangia; order Polyangiales; family Sandaracinaceae; genus JACKEC01. The sequence continues at coordinate 2,259 of JAYRVK010000834.1, read as the reverse complement.
CGAGCGCCGGCATCTCGAGCCGGAAGTCGTCTTGCGCCGCGGCCCCCTCGGGGGCGCGCAGATCCTCGTCGAGCAACCGAGCCCGCGGCGGCGTGATCGGGTCCTCCACGCGCGCCCGCACCGGTGCCCCGCCGCATCCCGCCACGAGGCCCGCGAAGATCACGGCCCAGCGCACGCGCTCACCATGACACGGATCCGCCCGGGCGCGCGCGGCGGGCGCCCTCGCCGAGCCGGCTTGACGGAGGTCCACGCGCGAGCAATCGCGATTTCACGATGAGTGAGCGCGCCGCCGACTGTTGCCCCGAGCCGAGCGTCGAGCCCGACCTCCGCCCCGTGGAGGGGGAGGAGGCGGACGAGGAGCTCGCGGCGCTCGCCAAGGCGATCGGCCATCCGGCGCGGGTCAGAATCCTCCGCCTCCTCGTCCGTGAGACGGCCTGCGTCTGCGGGGACATCGTGGATGAGCTCCCTCTGGCCCAGTCGACCGTCTCCCAGCACCTCAAGGTGCTCAAGGAGGCGGGGCTCGTCCGCGGCGACGTGGAGGGGCCGCGCGTCTGCTACTGCATCGAGCCGCGGGCGCTCCGCCGCCTGAGGGTGCTCGTGGCGGGGCTGTGAGGAGCGCGGCGTCAGCCATCGTAAATCAACGATGAATTCCAGGAGACCAAGGACCGCCGTTCGCGTCTTCGACCGTGCGGCGATCGGTGCGCCCATCGCGCCGGGAGGTGAGGCATGAGCGGCTCCGAGGCGAGCGCCGGTGTGCTCGGACGGCTCTCCTTCCTCGATCGGCTCCTGACGCTCTGGATCTTCCTCGCGATGGGGCTGGGCGTCGCGCTGGGCTTCCTCGCGCCCGGCCTCACGACCGTGCTCGACCGCATGAGCGTCGGCACCACGTCGATCCCGATCGCGGTCGGCCTGATCCTCATGATGTACCCGCCGCTCGCGAAGGTCCGCTACGAGGAGCTCGGCGAGGTCTTCCGCAACGGGCGCGTGCTCGCGCTCTCGCTGGTGCAGAACTGGATCATCGGCCCGCTGCTCATGTTCGGGCTCGCGGTCGTGTTCCTGCGCGACGAGCCCGAGTACATGCTCGGGCTGATCCTGATCGGCCTCGCGCGCTGCATCGCGATGGTCATCGCAGCGGCGCCGCGTTCGCGGCCGTCATCGGGCCGCTCGTCGAGGTGCCCGTGCTCATCGGCCTCGTGAACGTCAGCCTCTGGGCCCAGAGGCGCTTCTTCCCCCGACCCGGAGGGCTGGTCCGATGATCCCCGACGAGACGATCCTCTTCCTCTGCGTCGCCAACTCCGCGCGCAGCCAGATGGCCGAGGGGCTCGCCAGGAAGCTCTTCGGCGCGCGCATCGCCGTAGAGAGCGCGGGCAGCGAGCCCTCCAGGGTGAGCCCGTACGCGATCGAGGTGATGCGCGAGCTCGGCGTCGATCTCACGACGCAGCGCTCGAAGTCGGTGCAGGCGATCGACCCGGCCACCGTGGGTACGGTCATCACGCTGTGCGCCGAGGAGGTCTGCCCGGCCTTCCTGGGCAAGGCACGCCGGCTCCACTGGCCGATCCAGGATCCCGCGAGCCACGACCCGTCGATCCCGCGCGAGGAGCTGCTGACGCGCTTCCGGGCCGCGCGCGACCAGATAGAGGCGCGGCTCGAGGTGCTCGACGCCTTGCGCGACCTCCCCGAGGGCCCGACGGCGCAGGAGCTCCACGCCAGCGTGCGGGTGAAGGACCTCGCGAAGAGCACGCGCTTCTACGCCTGGCTCCTCGGCGCCGAGCCGGAGGAGTGGACCGACCGCTGCGCGACCTTCGTGCGGCCCGAGCTGCACACGAGCCTCGTGCTCCTCGTCTCCGACGGCGAGGAGCTGCACCGCGACACGCTCGACCACCTCGGCATCGCCGTGGCCGACAAGGGCGCGGTCGTCCGATCGTACGAGCTCGCGCGGGCGGCGGGGCTCACGGTGCGCGAGCCGCCGCGCACGAGGTGGCGCGGCACCCCGCTCCACGAGCTGTGGCTCGAAGACCCGGACGGGAACCCCGTCGAGATCTACGCGCGGCTCACGCCGGACGAGCTCGCGGGGAAGCCGGCCGACCTCGAGCCGACCGCGCTGGCGTAGCTCGCCTCCGTAGAGGGGACCGGGGCCGAGGCGCACGGACGCCTCCTCGCGACCGGTGCTCCGCTGGACTCGGCCGCGCACGGGGCTACGTACTGCCCGATGGGGACCCACCCGAGCGCGGACGTCGTCTCCGGCATCCTGCTCTTCGC
>JAYRVK010000833.1:0-3523 GCA_041918555.1 Sandaracinaceae bacterium | reverse complement strand
GGCACCTGGAGCCTGGGTCCCCGTGGCTCGCGGCGAGCTGACCAAGGCGAATTCTGGGGTTTCGGGGGCCTCACGCGGGCCCGCGGGCCGAAGGTCAACATCGCGTCCCCGAAGACGGGACCGGGGACGCGATGTTGACAAGTTGCCATGGGGCGCCAGACGACCCGATCTCGCGTCGGCCTCCCCCCGCGGGCGCTTCGACGCGGCGATCGCCTCGCGGCGCGGCGCTCCTCTTCGGCGGCCAGAATTCCACGACGCCCTACGGCTCCGACACCTGGGAGCGGTAGATCTCTTGTTCGCCGGCGCGCGCCGATGACACCGTGCCGGCATGCCCGGGCGGACCCTCGTCGCTCACGCCACGAACCTCTGCGCGCGCGGGTTCCTCGTCAGCGACCCGGAGCGCACCGTCGCGCCGTCCGGCACGCCGACCGGCGCGCTCTTCGCGCTGACGCGCGCGCTCCGCACCGCGCTGTCGTTCAAGACGCCGGAGCTCGCGGTCGCGGTGCTCGACGCCGAGGGCGTGCCCGACGCGCCGCCCGCGCTCGCCGCGCAGCTCGCGCTGCTCCCGGATCTGTTGCGCGCGCACGGGCTCGCGATCGTCGAGACCCGAGACGCCGCCGACGTGGTGGCGTCGTACACCGAGGCGGCCCTCGCGCTCGGGCACGACGTCGTCGTCGTCGGCAGCGACAAGCGCCTCGCGCAGCTCGTGAGCGATCGCGTGTGGTGGTACGACGCGTACAAGGACGTCCGCTACACGCCCGAGGTCGTCGCCAAGCGCTTCGAGGTCGGGCCCGCGCAGGTCGCGGAGTGGCTCGCGCTCGTCGGCGACGACGGCGCGCTCGAGGGGATCGCGGGGATCGGCAAGAAGGGCGCGACCGAGCTCCTCGCGCGCTACGGTTCGGTCGCCGAGGCCCTCGCGCACCTCGACGCGATCAAGGGCCGGACCGGGAACGCGCTCCGCGCCGCGCGCGAGGCGATCCCCACCGAGCTCGCGCGGGCACGCCTCGATCGCGCGCGGCCGCTCCCGCGACCCCTCGAGGCGTGCGCGTTCACCCCTCCCGCCCCGGAAGACCTCGCGCGGACCTACCGCGCGCTCGGGCTCTTCGGTCTGCTCGGCGGCGAGGACGACGCCGGCGTCGAGGTCACGGTGTGCGATCGACGCGAGACGGTGCAAGTCGTCTTGCAATCCTTCGGAGATGGTCCCGTCGCGATCCAGGCGCTCACCGAGGACCCGACGCCGGTCCACGGCGCGCTCGTCGGGCTCGCGCTCGCGGGGCCGGACGGACGCACGGCCTACGTGCCGTTCCTGGGCAAGGGCCCGCGGGTCGATCCGAGCGCGCTCGCCGCGTTCCTCGGGGACCCGTCGGTCCCCAAGGTCGGGCACGACCTCAAGGGCGCGACGATCGCGCTCGCGCGGCACGGCATCGCCCTCGCCGGGATCCTCGGCGACTCGGCGTGCGCGTCGCACCTCGCGGAGCCGAGCGGCTGGGCGCCGCACGATCTCCCCGTCGTCGCGCGCCAGGTGCTCCATCGCGGGCTCCTCGAGGAGGACGCGGTGCGCGGCGTCGGCCGCGCGCGCAAGCGCTGGGCCGCGGTGCCCATCCAGCGCGCCGCCGCGTTCGCGGGCGCGATGGCCGAGGCGTCGATGCGCGTGTGGCAGGCGCTCGCGCCGACCACGGATCGCGCGCTCCTCGACGAGTACCTCGCGCTCTCGGCGCTCCTCGTGCGCATGGAGCGGAAGGGCATCGCCTGCGACGCCGCCGACCTCGCGCGCGTCGGCGAGGACTTCGAGCGGATCGGCGCCCAGCTCGAGCGCGCGATCTTCGCGCTCGCCGGCCACGCGCTGAACCTCGGCTCCACCAAGCAGCTCGGCGCGCTGCTCTTCGAGGAGCTCGGCCTCCCCATCGCGCTGCGCACCAAGACCGGGTGGAGCACCTCGACCGAGGCGCTCGAGCGGATCGAGCACGCGCACCCGATCGTCGCGCTCGTGATCCGCTGGCGGATGCTGCGCCGCTTGACCGACACGTGGGTCACCGCGCTCGCCGCGGCGATCGACGAGGACGGCCGCGTGCGCTCGACGTTCTACCCGGCGCGCTCGTTCTCCGGGCGGCTCGTCAACGCGAGCCCCGACCTCGGGCGCGTGCCGAAGAAGACCCCCGAGATGAAGCGGATCCGGCACGCGTTCCACGCGCCGCCCGGGAGCCTGCTCCTCTCGGTCGACTACGAGCAGCTCGGGCTCTACGTGCTCGCGCACCTCACCGGCGATCCCGCGCTCGTCGAGCCGCTCGAGCGCGGGCTCGATCTGCACACGCTCACCGCGGCCGCGGTGCTCGAGATCCCGGCCGAGGCGGTCGACTACGACGATCGCCAGCGGGGCAAGGTGGTGAACTTCGCGACGTTCGCGGGCCAGGGGGCGAGCGCGCTCGCGCTCCAGCTCGGGGTGAGCGCGCAGGAGGCCAAGACGCTGATCGAGCGCTTCGATCGCCGCTACGCGGTGGTGCGCGCGTTCCAGGACGAGCAGCTCCGGCTCGTGAGGGAGCAGGGGTACGTCGTCACGCTCGCCGGCCGGCGCTGGCCGATCGGCGGGCTCGGCTCGCCCGATCCGATGCTCCGCGGCTACGCCGAGCGGCTCGCGCGGCGGGCCACCCACGAGGGCTCCGTCGCCGACGTGGCGCGCCGCGGCCTGCTCCGCGCGGGCGAGGCCCTGAGGGCGGCGGGCCTCGCGGCGATGCCGCTCCTCCAGATCCTCGACGAGGTCCTCTTCGAGGTCCCCGAGCGCGAGCTCACGCAGGCCGCGCGGATCGCCGCCGACGCGATGCGCACCGCGTTCGCGCTGCGGGTGCCGCTCCGCGTGGGGGTGCGCGCAGGCGAGCGCTGGTCGGACCTCGAGCCGCTCGAGGGATGACGACACGGCCCGGTTCGTGAGACAAATCCACGATGGACTCACGCTCCGCCGCGCTCGCCTTCACCGCGGTGGCGATGTCCACGGGGCTTGCTCATGCGCAGGCGCCGCTGCTCACCGGGCTCGGTGGACCCGTCGGATTCGGCACCGACGCGCTCCTCCCCGACGACGACAACTCGAGCGCGTCGATCCCGATCGGCGCGGCGTTCCCGAGCGGGCTCGAGTTCTTCGGCGCGCGCTACACCGACCTCTTCGTGAACAACAACGGCAACGTGTCGTTCGACATGCCGCTGACGGACTTCACCCCCGAGGCGTTCCCGGTCGCCGCGCAGCCGATGATCGCGCCGTGGTGGGGCGACGTCGACACGCGGGGCGTCGCGCCGGCGAACGTCTCGGGGCACCCGCTCATCCCGATGGGGACGATGGGCAGCGACAGCGCTCGCGCGAGCTGCACGGCGCCGATCCTCCCCGCCGACAGGCGCGGCGACACGGTCCCCTCGGGGTACATCTGCACGTGGTAGCCCGCGCGGACGGCCTCTTCTGCGAGGCTCAGCGTCCGCCGCATCATCGCGCGCCAGGTGGCCCGCATCGCCGCCCCGTAGCCCGCGCTCGCCGGGTCGT
>JAYRVK010000832.1:0-8458 GCA_041918555.1 Sandaracinaceae bacterium | reverse complement strand
TACCTCAACGGCGCGAGCTACCGCCCCGCGCACCTGCACGTGAAGGTGCACGCCAACGGCCGGCCCCCGCTCACCACGCAGCTCTACTTCCCCGGCGATCCGTACAACGACCGCGACCCGTGGTTCCGCTCGAGCCTGCTCCTCCGCGTCTCCCCGCCGGGCTGCCACCCGACGCGGCACGCGCGGTTCGACTTCGTCGTGTGACGAGGAGCGCGACCGCCGCGCCGATCCACGCCGCCGCGCCGGATCCGCCCGGCGCGCCCGCGCAGCTCCCGCATCCGCCGCGCGCCGGAGGCTCGTCCGGCGCCGGCGCCTCCACCTCGTCGTCCTCGCCGACCTCGACCGGCACGACGCCGGCGCCGTGCTCCGCCAGATCCTCGGCCGCGTCCTCGATGCGGCGCGTGCGCTGGCAGAGGTCCGTGGTGAGCACCTCCCCCGCGCCGTCCGCGTAGATCAACCAGCTCGTCTGGGGCTCGAACGGGATCCCGCACATCGAGGTCGCCGCCGGGGTGCTCACCTCGACGCGCTCGGTCGACACGCCCTTCCAGTGCTGGACGACCTCGATCACGGCGACGAGCGCGCCCGACGGGTCCTCCGGCCGCCGGATCTCGAGCACCCGCCCCTCGAACACGGCCGCGTGGGCGGCGAAGGCGTCGGCCGCGCTGATCTCCACGCAGGAGCACGCGGCCGCGGAGCCGGGCGCGAGCCCGACGGCGAAGAGGCATCCGATCAAGAGGTGGCGCACGCCACCCAGATAGCAGGCGCGCGGTCGATTGACAGCTCCCGACGCCGAGGGTATGAACTCGCCCCTTCGAGGAGAGGTGGCCGAGAGGTCGAAGGCACTCGCTTGCTAAGCGAGCGTACGTCTAACCACGTACCGCGGGTTCGAATCCCGCCCTCTCCGCTCCGCTGAAAACCCTGATCGTCACGAGCGCCCATAGCTCAGCTGGATAGAGCGCCGGTCTACGGAACCGGAAGTCGGAGGTTCGAATCCTTCTGGGCGCGCTCCTGAAACGCCGTCTCTCGCGAGGCGGCGTTTCGCTTTCTCCTGTCGAGATCCCTCGTGAGCCACGCCGAAGCCGACGAGAGCTGGATGCGCGAGGCGCTGGCCGAGGCGCGGCGCGCTCAGGCGGCCGGCGAGGTGCCGGTCGGCGCGGTCGCGGTCGCCGACGGACGCGTCGTCGGCCGAGGCCACAACCTGCGCGAGCGCGCGCAGGATCCCACCGCGCACGCGGAGCTCATCGCCGTACGGGCCGCCGCGGCCCGGCTGAGGACCTGGCGCCTCAGCGGGGTGACCGTGTACGTCACGCTCGAGCCGTGCCCGATGTGCGCGGGCGCGCTGGTGAACGCCCGCGTGGATCGCGTCGTGTACGGCGCGGCCGATCCGAAGGCGGGGGCGACCCAGACCCTCTACCGCATCGGGGACGACCCGCGGCTCAACCATCGCTTCGCGATCGCGAGCGGCGTGCTCGCGGACGAGTGCGGCGGGCTGCTCAGCGACTTCTTCCGACGCATCCGAGAGGCGCGACGCGATTGACGCTCTCGTCACCCCTGCTATGGTCGCCGACGGAGGGCTGGCCGAGTGGTCGAAGGCGCTTGATTCGAAATCAAGTATACCGGCAACGGTATCGTGGGTTCGAATCCCACGTCCTCCGCTGACCCATCGTGGCTCCCGATCGCGGGAGCCTTCGTTCTTTGATCCGACCGACAGCGTTTGGAGGGGTGACCGAGTGGTCGAAGGTGCACGATTGGAAATCGTGTGTACCAGCGATGGTACCGCGGGTTCGAATCCCGCCCTCTCCGTTCCGAGCGTGAGCTCGGACCCATGGCCCTGCCAACGCTGGCCCGCGAACCCCGCCAGGCCCGGAAGGGAGCAACGGTAGTGGTGTCCAGCGTGTGGTGGGGCCTTCCTATTTTCCCGGCGCCCCCGGCGGGGCGCAGGGCGTGAAGGTCCTCGTCCTGGGCGCGACCGGGTTCCTCGGCGGGGCGATGGCGCGCCGCTTCCGCGAGCTCGGCCACGACGTGCGCTTGCTCGCGCGCGACCCGGAGGGCGTCGAGGGCGACGTCCGCGCGGGCGACCTCGGAGACCCGCGCTCGATGGCCGACGCGGCCGAGGGCCGCGAGGTCGTCGTCGACGCGGCGGGGATCGTCGACCCCGAGGCGCACCCGCGCGCCCTGCGCTGGACGCACGTCGCCGGGATGGAGAACCTCCTCAAGGCCTGCCGCCACGCCGGCGTCGGGCGGCTCGTCCACGTGAGCTGCACCGACGTGACCCTCGCGAACCACGACCGCGTGCACTGGGACGAGCTCAAGCCGGTGCCCGGCGAGCCCTTCGGGGCGCGCGCGCAGTCGCTCCAGCTCGCCGAGGATCTCGCGCTCAGCGCGTCGAGCCCGGAGCTCGCGACGCTCGCGCTGCGCGCCGCGTGGGTGTGGGGCCCCGGCGACACGAGCCGGCTCCCCCAGCTCTGCGCGGAGGCGCTCGAGGGCGGGATCAAGCTCGTCGGGAACGGCCGCACCTACTTCGCGACGACCTACGTCGAGCACCTCGTCGACGCCGCGGTCGCCGCGCTCGACGCGCCCGACGCACCCGGGCGCGCGTACCACGTGGTCGATCCCGTGTTCCAGCACGCGCGCGACTTCTTCTCCGCGCTCAGCGAGGCGCTCGGCCTGCCCCCCCCCCGCGAGGGCGCGCCCTTCGCCCTCGCGTGGCCGCTCGCCCGCGTGCGCGGCCAGGGCGCGGTCGACCTCCTGCAGCGCGGCAAGAGCACGCTCTTCGACTTCAGCCAGGCGTGCGGGAAGCTCCACTACGATCCGCAGGTGACCCTCGAGGCGGGGCTCGCGGCGCTCGCCGCGTGGGTCGAAGCGCGAGGGGGCCCGAAGGCCGTCGCCGCGATGCGCCGGCCGCCTCCGGGGCCCGGGGTCGTCGACGCGCAGGTGAAGGCCGCCGGCGGAGACTGAGCGATCGGCCGAGGTGCTCTATGCTTGTCGCGTGCGTCGCTCGCACCTCTTGGCTTCGATGGCGCTCGTCGCGTGGACGGGCTGCGACGGCGCCGAGTGCGTCGATCCCGATCGCGATCTCTACGGGCCGGGCTGCGAGCTCGGGGACGACTGCGACCCCGACAACGCGATCCGCAACGTAGATTGCGCATCGATACCTCCCCCGGACTGCGAGGCGGACCCGAGCGCGACGGGCTGCCCGTGCCTCGCCGGATCGCGCTCGACGTGCCTCGAGGCGACCGCGGGCGTGGGGATCTGCTCGGCGGGCCAGACCCTCTGCGTGAGCGATCACTGGGGCCTCTGCACCGGCGGCGTCGCGCCGCGCTCCGAGCAGTGCGACGACGTCGACGACGACTGCGACGGGATCGTCGACGACGGCGTGGTGAGCCCGTGCGGCGGCTGCACGCCCGGGTGCCTCGGCGGGGTGTGGGGCGAGGGGCCGGACCCCTTCGTCGCGGGCGAGGGGCTCGCGCTCACCCGCTTCGGCGAGCTCACCCTCGCCACGATCGAGGAGACCTTCGGGGCGCTCTGGATCGCCAACAGCGCAGAGGCGACGGTCTCGCGCATCGACGTGGACGCCGCCCTCGAGACCGCGCGCTACCCGAGCGGCGGCGCCGAGCCCAGCCGGATCGCGGTGGACTACCTCGGCGACGCCTGGGTGCTGAACCGCGAGTTCGATGGCGTCCCCTCGGCCACCCGGATCTCCGGCGCGCGCGAGCGGTGCACGGACCGCGACGGCGACGGCCTCGAGACGTCCGAGGGGCCGACCGACGTGCGCGCGATCGACGAAGAGGAGTGCGTCGCGCTCCACGTCGAGGTCGGCGAGACCGGCGCGGTCGCGCGCGCGATCGCGATCGACGGGGACACCGGCCTCGACGGGATCTCGGGAGGCGATCCCTGGATCGGGCTCCACGACGCGGAGGCGGTCGTCGAGCTCGACGGGCTCACCGGCGAGGTGCTGCGGCGCGTCGAGACGCCGGGCTTCTCGCCGTACGCGGCGGTGTTCGATCCCTGGGGCACGCTCTGGATGCTCGAGCGCGACGGCGTCCTCGCGCGGATCGATCCGCGCCCCGCCGTGCCGACCGTCCAGCTCATCGAGGCGCCGCTCCCCTGCTACCTGCTCTACGGGCTCGCGTGCGATCGCGAGGGCCGGCTCCTCATGACGGGGTTCTCGTGCGATCGCGTCGCGAGCTACGACCCCGCGCTCGACCTCTGGCAGATGCGCACGACGCCCGCGAGCCCCCGCGCCGCGGCGTTCGACGGCGTCGACCGGATGTGGATCGTCCACACCGGCGCGTCCCTCAGCCGGATCGAGATGGATCCGTTCCGGATCCTCGACACGTTCCCGATCGCCGACGCGGCCACCGTGCCCATCGAGTCGATCGGCGTCGCCGTGGACGCGCACGGCCAGATCTGGGGCGTCAGCTCGCGCAGCGCCGCGGCCGAGCGCGGCGTCGCGACGCGCCTCGATCCCGCGACGGGCGAGATCACCGCGCACGTGCCCGTGGGCCGCGCCCCGCACGTGCAGGGCGACCTCACCGGGGCCGACGTGCGCCACCGCCTCGTCGAGCGCGCGAGCGCCACGCGCGTGTTCGCCGGTTGCGGCCCCGACGTCGAGACCGAGTGGGTGAACGTCCACGTCGCGGCCGACCCCGGCGCCTACGGCCGCGTGATCGTCGAGGCACGGCACGCGACCTCCGAGGCGGCGCTCGCGAGCGCGGCCTGGGTCGAGCTCGGCGTGATCCCCGATCGCCCGAGCCCCTGGGCCCTCGCGTTCCCGACCCGCGGGGTGCTCGAGCTCCGGCTGACCCTCGAGGTCGACGGCCGGATCGGCGCGCCCCGCGTCCGCCGGGTCGGCGTGGAGTGGCGGTGCCCCGGGCCGGATTGAGCCTTCGACGTCGCCGATCCGGGGCGGGCGCTCGCGCGTACCCGGGACGCAGCTTTGCCGCGCACGGCGCGGCATGGAGTAGGATGCACGCGATGCCTCGACGAACTTGGACCGCCGCGCTCGCGCTCGCGCTCGCGTGGGCCACGCCCGCCGCCGCGCAGTCGGGCGGCGACGCCCCGAACGCGCAGCAGGCGATGCAGGGCGGCGGCATGACGAGCGAGCGCGAGCTCGACGACGCCCGCGCGCGCGAGCACTTCCAGATCGCCACGCGCTACTACGACGAGGGCCGCTTCATCGAGGCCGCGCAGCAGTTCGAGGAGGCGTTCCAGCTCAGCGGGCGCGCCGAGCTCCAGTACAACGCCTACATCGCCTACCGCGAGGCCCACCAGTCGGTGCGCGCGGCGGCGATGCTCGAGGGCTACCTGAGCCAGGTCCCGAACGCGCCCGACCGCGTGAACCTGCAGGCGCGGCTCGAGGAGCTGCGCCGCGTCATCGAGCAGGACGAGCAGCGCACGCAGCAGCTCACGGACGCGGAGCGCCGCGCCGAGGAAGAGGCCCGACGCGCCGAGCAGGAGGCGCGCGCCCGCCGCGAGGCGGAGGCCGCGCCCGAGGCGTGGCCGTGGGTCGTGTTCGGCGTGGGCGCGGCGGCCACGATCGCCGGCGCGGTGGTCGGCGGGGTCGCGCTCGGGGACGCGAGCGCGCTGCGGAGCGAGTGCGACGACATGGGGCAGTGCCTCCCGCAGACCAACTTCGAGGAGCGGCGCGACAACGCGCAGACCCTCGCGCTCGTCGGCGACGTGCTGCTGTTCGGCGGCGGCGCGGTCGCCCTGACGGGCCTGATCCTCGGCCTGGTCTTCGGCCTCGGCGGCGGCGGGGACGATGCGCCGCAGGCCGTGGCCGCGTGCACCGCGGACGGATGCGTCGGCACGATCGGAGGCTCGTTTTGAGCGCGCGCTACGCTCTCGTCGCGGTGGCCACGGCCCTGTGCGGCTGCTCGCTCCTCGTCGACGGAGAGGTCGGTGACCTCGTCCCGAACCTCAACGCGAAGCGCGACATCCGCGTGACGCTGCTCGACATGGATCCGCACATCGGGCAGTACAACGACGTCCAGATCGTGCGACCCGGCGACCCCGCGGACCCGACGAGCCGGTCCGAGGTCGAGGCGCGCGCGATCCTCGACCCGCTGCCCACCGGCTGCTTCGAGCTGCTCTGGCCGCTCGGCGCCTCGCTCGCCGCGACCCGCGTCGACTTCTACGCGGACCTCGACATGGACGGGATGATCAGCCCGCCGGGCGAGGACCACCTCTGGCGGCGCGAGCTCACCACCGCGGAGAACGGCGAGGGCCAGCTCGAGTTCATCCACGACGTGATGTTCGACGACATCGGCGCGGATCCCGCGCTCGAGCCGCTCGGGCCGCTGACCGTGGACCTGACGGGGGTCGACGAGCACGAGGGGCGGCTCCTGGTCGTCACCGTCACCCGCGACTTCCGCGAGTCGCCCGGCGCGCCGGTGCAGCGCACGACGCCGGGCATCCTCGTCGTCGGCGCGGTCACGGGCGGCCTCATCAGCAAGGAGCTCCCGGGCGTGCTCGATCAGGGCAGCGACTACACCGTCGACTTCGACTTCGGCGAGGGCGCGGTCGTCTGCCGCGGCATCATCACCGCCGACGCGTCGGGCGCTACGATCTCCTCGCTCGACGGCTTCGACTGCACCGTCACGGATCGCCGGATGGTGTTCCGCGACGTGAGCGCCGAGCGCCGCTGCGCGGAGTGATCACTCCTCGGGCGCGAGGCGGCGCTGGATCCGCCCCGCGATCACGAACAGCGCGGCGATGAAGAAGAGCACGTAGGCGGTCTCGGGGGGGAGCGCCCCTCGCGGGAGCACGAGGCCTTGCGCCCCGTACTCGAGGCCCGCGAAGCCCGCGAAGTACGCGGCGAGCACCCACAGCCGCGCGCGATAGCGGAACGCGAAGATCGCGGTCAGCGCGCTGGCGAACGCGATCGCGTTCCACGGGGAGTGCACGGGCGGAGCATGCCACGCGGCGATCGCCGCCGCCGTTTCGCCGCGTTCGCCGTTCCGCGCGCGCAACTGCGCGGGATCATTGAGGCGACCCTCCGGCCCGGGCCTTGCCGAGGCTCGCCGGCATGCTGGCACGAGCGAGGGCGGGGTGTCTGGTCGGGGTGGAAGCGCGCGCGGTGGACGTGGAGGTCCACCTCGCCAACGGCCTCCCCGGCTTCGAGATCGTGGGGCTCCCGGAGACCGCGGTGCGCGAGAGCCGCGTGCGCGTGCGCGCCGCGATCCTCAACAGCGGCTTCGAGCTGCCTCCGCGGCGGGCGGTCCTCAACCTCGCGCCCGCCGACGTGAAGAAGCGGGGCGCGTCGCTCGACCTCGCGATCGCGATCGCGCTGCTCGGCGCCGCCGGACGCTGCGCGCCCAACCGGCTCGAGGAGACGCTCCTCTTCGGCGAGCTCTCCCTCACCGGCGAGCTCCGCCCCGCGCGCGGGCTGATCCCGCAGCTCCGCTCGGCGCGTCAACGAGGGTTGCTCAGCGCGATCGTGCCGCGCGCCCAGCTCGAGGAGGCCGGGCTGGTCGACGGAATCGACGCGCGCGGCGCCGCCGATCTGGCCGGGGCGGTGGCGCACCTGAGCGGCGAGGTCGAGCTCCCCGTCGCGGCGCGGGGCGGGCCGGAGCTCGGCGTCGCGCCGAGCGCGGACCTCGCGGACGTGCAGGGGCAGGAGACGGCCAAGCGCGCGCTCGAGATCGCGGCGGCCGGTCACCATCACCTGCTGATGGTGGGCCCGCCCGGCGCGGGCAAGACCATGCTCGCGCGGCGGCTGCCCGGCATCCTCCCGAGCCCGAGCCGCGAGGAGGCCCTCTCGCTCCTCACCATCGCGAGCGCGGCGGGCCTCGCGGTCGAGCGCGTGGTGCGGCGGCCGTTCCGCGCGCCGCACCACACCGCGTCGGCGGCCGCGCTCGTCGGCGGCGGCGACCCGATCCGCCCCGGCGAGGTGACCCTCGCGCACGGCGGCGTCCTCTTCCTCGACGAGCTCCCGGAGTTCGCGCGGCCCGCGATCGAGTCGTTCCGCACCGTGATGGAGCGCGGCGAGGTGATCGTCTCGCGCGCGAACGGTCGGGCCCAGATGCCGGCGCGCGCGCTGGTGGTCGCGGCGATGAACCCGTGCCCGTGCGGCTACGACGGCGATCCGACGCGCCTCTGCCGTTGCACGCCCGCGCAGGTCGAGCGCTACCGCGGGCGGATCAGCGGGCCGATCCTCGACCGCTTCGATCTCCACGTCGCGCTCCCGAAGGTCGCGCTGCGCGAGCTCCGGCGCGAGGTCCGGAGCGAGCCGAGCGCGGTCGTCCGCGCGCGGGTCGAGCGCGCGCGCGGCGAGCTCGAGGAGCGCGGGCCCGATCCATCGGTGGCCGACCTGCTCGACGCGCTCCCGCCCGACGCGCGCGAGCTGATGGTCGACGCGGCGGAGGCGCTCGGCCTCTCGATGCGGGGTGTCGCGCGCGCGACGCGCGTCGCGGGGACGCTCGCCGCGCTCGAGGCGAGCGAGCGCGAGCGGCCC
>JAYRVK010000831.1:0-12636 GCA_041918555.1 Sandaracinaceae bacterium | reverse complement strand
TCTCGGTGACGGTCGGGTACTTGTCCGCGAGCGCGTGGCCCGCGATCACGATCGCGATCCTCGTCGGCCTCGGCGCGGCGGGCATGGTCGCGAAGCGCGAGGTCGATCGGCGCCGCGCCGAGGCGCCGGAGCCGCCGCCCGTGTCGGCGTGATCCCTCGTAGGGCCCGCCTCGCAGCCCTCACCCACAGAGGCCGTCCGCGCAACCGCCGCGGCGCTCGCTCGATGACGGTTCGTGGGCGCGCGCCGCCTCCGTGGCGGCGGTCCGCCGCACCCGGTCACCCCTCGCTCGCGTTCAGCTGAGCCCGCGCGCATCGGGCCACGGCACCGCTCCGTCTCGAGCGTCGCGTCGCGCCCGCGCGCCGGCTCGCCCGGCGCTTCGCAGGGTCGCGAGGGTTCGTGTCGGCGATGCCATCGGCGTCCGCTACCCCCGCGTTGACCCTCGGCACAGCCTCGCGGCACCAGTTCAGCACTTCGGTTGTCCTCAACGCCGCATGGACTCCGAGCCGGTCGCTCGACGATGCTAGCTCGCCTCTGGGCGCGCGAACGGTACGGCTCCTGACGATCCTCCTGTCGCTGGCGTGCGGCGCGCCGGGAGCCGAGCGCCCCGTCGGCGTCGTGAGCACGAGCGCGCCTGAGCCCGCCTCGAATGCGGCTCCCTCGGCACGCGGGCCCGAGGGACGCGTCGGGACGGGCGACGCGTCGCGCCTCGTCGCGAGCGGCAGCGGCGGCTGGGCGGTCGTGTGCGAAGCGCGTGAAGACACCGATGGGAACGGTGTGCTCGCGTTCTCTCTTGGTGCCGGGTACCGCACCGAGGGCGACGAGGCGCGGCCGTACTTCGTCCACGGAGTGGGTCTCGGCGAGCCGGTCGAGGACTTCCTGGCGGCCGACCCCCGCGGACGATGGGTCGCGCTCGCGCGCGACGGCGTGGCGTGGCTGTACGACTGTGCGGACGCGAGCTGGCGCGAGCTCGGCTCGATGCCCGAGGAGCCGCGGCGCGAGAACCACGCGCACCCGTTCTTCTCGTTCGGTGGCGGCACCTTCGCCTTCGTCACCACCGAGCGCGGCCTCGTCGTACGCGACCTCGCGACCGGGGTCGAGCGCGCGATCCCGGCGATCGACGGACGGCTCGTCCTCGTAACGGCGCAGCGCGGCGCGGTGTCGACGCTGTGGGTCGTCGAGGACACGAACCGCAACGGGGAGCTCGATCTCTCGGGGCTCGCGACCCGCCCGAGGCCGCCCGACGCGTCGCCGTGCGTGCCGCGTGACGGCGACGGACTCCACCCACCGCCCCGCGGCGCGGATCGGATCGCCGAGCACGTCTTCTGGTGGTCGGAGGCCGGGGTCGTCGAGCGTGCACCCCCGGGCCGCCTGATCGCAGCAGGGCCCGGCTCCTTGTTCCTCGATCGCGCCGACGGGACCGTGCGCCTGTCGCCGCCCGGTTCACCCCCGCCCCGCGAGATCTCCGTGGGCGCGGGGCTCCACGTCCTGGCGGTCTCCGAGGACGGACGCGGCTGGGTCGCGCAGAGCTCCGCCCATCCGCCGCGGCTCGTCTTCGTGCGGGATGACGCCGCTCCGACCGAGCTCGACGTCCACGTGGAGCCGGACGACCTGCGCTTCTTCGTCGAGGGCGACCTGCTCGCGCTCGAGACGGGCGAGGCGATCGTGGACCTCCGGACGGGGGAGACGATCCCGCGCCCCGGGCGGACCCTGCGGCAGACCGCTGGCTTCGTCGTGGCCGTGCGCGACTTCGACTGGACCGTCGTGGACGCGCGGTCCGGCGCGGCGAGCACGTTCCCCGGGCGGGTCCGCTCCCTTCACGGTCGATACGCGCTCGTCGGTGATGGTAACCCCGCCCACGTGGTCGAGCTGGCGACGGGCGAGGTCCGCGGCGAGATCCAGCCGGCGGTCTGGGACATCGCAGACGACGGTCGCGCGCTCACCTCGCCCGTCCCCGACGAAGGGCCGATCGGGCCCGGCCCGTACACCTGGCGCTGGCCGTCGCCGCCGCCGATCCCGATCCACCCGGACTTCTGAGCCGCGCTCCGAAGCGCGGCGCACCCGCGCGTCAGCGCCGCGCGCCGGGCTCGCGGCCGTGTCGCAAGACGACCGAGAGCTGCAAGAGACGCCTTCGCGGCGCGAGACATTCGGCAGGCGTAGGGTTTGCCGGGCTCTCGGGCGGGTTGCACGAACGACTGCGCGCCCGACACGTGCGGCGACGGAGTCCGCGAGGAGGGCGAGCTGTGCGACGCGTCGGCGCCCGACGAGCCGTGTCCGGGGCGCCGACCCCAGGAGATCGGCCGCTCCACATCATGGAAACTCTAGTTGACGACAGAGGGCCTTCATCCGGCCCATCCGTACGCCGAGGACCTATCGGTGGCGGTCGGGTGGTTCTACGCTCCACCCGATGCGGCGGCTCCATCGGTCCCTCTCGTTGCTCCTCGTGCTCCAGGCTTGCGGCGACGACCATCCCCCTGCGACGGCCCTCGATGCCGGAACCGACGCGAGCATCGACTCCGCGATCGACGGCGGACCGCCGGGCGAGGTTCCGCCGGATCCTGCGACGGACGCGGTCGATCGCCTCGTCGCCGGCTCCACCGGACCGGTCAGCGTCTCGTTCGCGGGCGGGTTCCCGACGGCGCTGTCGACTCGATTCCGCGTCGAAGGCACTGACCGCGTGGCGCGTGCTCGCGATTTCGTGGAGTCGTTCCCCGAGCTCTACGGGCAAGACCGCGTGAGAGCTCGGATCACCGTGCGGCGCTCCGCGAGCGAGGCGCGTGATCGAGTCGTGTTCCACCAGACCCTCGATGGCTTCGAGGTCCACGCCGCCGAGCTCGCGATCGTCCTCGAGGCCGACGAGGTGGTCGGGGCGATGGGGCGCCTGCTGCGTCCGGGCGATCCGGGCCTGGAGCGGCCCATCGAGGCGACGCTCGCGGGGATCACCGGCGAAGAGGCGGAGATGATCATTCGCATGCGCCTCGGGCTCGGTGATGCCCCGCGTCTCGTGACTCCCGAGCTCGTGATCGCCGACCGAGCGTTGCTCGATTCCACGGTCGACTCCGCACCACGATTGGCGTGGCGCGTCGGCGTGGGCGACACGGTCCATCTGCTCGATGCGCGCGATGGCGAGCTCTTGTGGTCCGACTCGCCCGCGCGCCCGTTCGACATGCAGATCCGACGGCGCAACGCGAGCGGCGACGAGCCCGTGGTCGCCGACGAGATCGGCTGTCTACCCGCGCTGCCTGCCGGCGGATCCTGTGGGGCGGTCGAGCAGACGATTCACGACGGCCTCTCCGCTGCGTGGGTGCTTTACATGGGACAGCTCGGCTGGGACTCGATGAACGGCGATGGTTCGTTCATCGACGCCGAGACGAACACGGACGAGACCACCAATGCGCAGTACCGCTACAACGCGTTCGGCGAGTGGGTGCAGTTCACCGACGCCTTCGCCGACGTGGATGTCGCGGGCCACGAGCTCACCCACGGGGTCGTCCACCACACGAGCGACCTCGAGTACAAGTTCGTGTCCGGTGCGCTGAACGAGAGCTTCGCCGACTTCTTCGGGGCTCTGGTGGAAGGTGACGTGGACACGCGCTGGGAGGACCCAACGAGGTCGGACCTCCTCATCCGCGACGATGTCGCGGGCCTGAGCCCGATTCGGAGCCTGTGCTACCCGACCGACTTCGGTCAGCCGGCGCACCGCGACGACTGGTACTTCACCGACGAGAGCGACGACAACGGTGGCGTCCACACCAACAGCGGCGTCCCGAATCTCGTGTGGTGCACCTACGCCGAGTGGCTCGCGGGTGGCGAGCTCGCTCTGCTCGACGACGCGATGCGATCGCGTCTCGTGCACGTCGCGTTCAGCGCGTTGACGATGTTGCCCTCGAACGCCAACCTCGCTGCGGCTCGCACGGCGTCGGTGCTCGCGACGCTCCAGGGCGGCGATCCCGAACAGCCGTTCTTCGAGTATTGCGGGATGCTGCGTGCATGGGCTGGCGTCGGCGCTGGCGCACCGATCCAGTATCCGCCTGGCTTCCCCAATCCGTGTCTGCTCGACGAGAACCAGGACTCCGATGGGGACTTCATCTCCGACGCCGAGGACAACTGCCTCTTCATCAACAACCCGACGCAGCTCGACCTCGACGAGGACGGGATCGGCAATGTCTGCGACGATGACGTCGATGGCGACGGCCTCGCGAACGACCACGACGGCTGCATCCTGTTTCCCGACCCGTCCGATACCGACACCGATGGCGACGGCACGCCCGACGTCTGCGACGCCGACATCGACGACGACGGGTGGCTCGACGAGTCGGACAACTGCGTCTACGTGCCGAACTTCGATCAGGCTGACAGCGACGAGGACGGGGAGGGTGACGCGTGTGATCCGGACCCCGACCACGACGACGTCTGGGGGCTCGACGACGTCTGTCCCTTCACGACCAATCCCGGCCAAGAGGACGCCGATGGCGACGGCCTCGGCGACGCGTGCGACCCATGCCCCGCCGGTGCCGACGAGCTCGTCGCGTGGACCACGGGCATCACTGCGCTCGGCATCGAGCCGGCTCCCATCGTCTCCGATCTCGATGGCGACGGCGTGTCCGACGGCTGCGACCCGCACCCCCTCACGCCGACTACGGTCATGGTCGACGGGGCCCCCGCTACCGCGATCTCGCTCGCGCCCGACGCAGCGGCGCGGCGTGTCTCGATCGCGCTGGATCGGGGGGCGGGCTGGGTTCCGCTGCCAGCTTGCAGCCCACCGTGCGACGAGTCGTGGGACGAGCAGCGACGCGTGGTCGTCGAGCTCGCCGGTCTCGCTGCGAGCGTGACCGTCTCTCTGATTGACGAGCGTGGCCGCCTCTGGGCGACGGCGCCCGATCGTGGCGCTCCCACGCGAACGCTCGGCTTCCGGCCGCGCGGCGGTCGGCGGTATCGACTCTTCTTCTCGGCTGCCGGGATGACCGAGGTGACCGCGACGCTCACGTCGCGCTCCGCACCTGCGGAGCGACCGGATCCCGCGCGCGCTTGCGACGGCGCACGCGACGGCACGCCCTGCCCGATGACCGCGGGGACGATGCCTTCCAGCGAGTCGGGGATCTGCGTCGGTGCGCGCTGTGCACTGCCGCGATGCGGCGATGGAGTGCGCAGCGCGGAGGAAGCGTGCGACGACGGCAACGCCGCGTCCGGCGATGGCTGCGAGCCCGGGACGTGCCTCACGAGCTGCAGCGCGCCGGCCGACTGCGACGACGCCGACGTGTGCACGACGGACTCGTGTGGCGCCGGCGGTTGCGCGCACGCGCTCCTGGACGTCGATGGCGACACGCAGGCTGCCACCTCGCTCGGCCGCTGCGGCACCGACTGCGATGACACGCGCGCCGACGTCCATGCGGGACAGTCCGCCTGGTTCGTCGAGCCGCGTTGCACGGCGGGCGCCGGCTGCAGGGCTCCGTTCGACTACGACTGCTCGGGCGCAGACGAGCGCCGCTGGGTCGCGTTGGCGACGCCGTGCGCGACGTCCGGCAGCGGCTGCGTTGGAGACGGCTGGGTCACTCCGCCGGGGCTCCCCGGATGTCGAGAAGGTGGTCGCTACCAGACGTGCACACGAGCGGGTCGGACCTGCACCGCGACCGTCGGCTCGCTCCCGCAGGAGTGCCACTAGACGAGCGCGCATCGCAGCATCGCACGCGACGGCGTTGGTGCTCCTTCCCGACGTGCGCGGGGATCGAGGCTCGAGGTGAAAACGGGGACGTCGACAGCTCGAGATCGATCACGACGACCTCAGCGTCACTCTCTCCTCTCCCTGTGCTCGCCCCGGAGGGGCGGCCTTCTACTTCGCAGAGCCTGTATTTCGTAAGCCTTCTTGACAGGCGCTCGGAGGGAGAGGTCGTTCATGCTTCCTCTCCGCAGATCGCGGAGGTCGAGCGCGTCGGCGAGACGGCGTTCAACGCGAGCCAGCGCTCGGCGCACGCGTAGCGCGGCGGGAGGTCGCGCCGGGCATCCCGACCTCGTTCGTCGCGCCCGTTCATAACGCCGCCCGCGCTCGACCACTCACGTGCCTGGAGGTGTCCATGCGTGCTCGTTGCTGGCTTCCCGTAGTGGCTTCTCTCTTCCTCGTCGTCGCGGTGGGGGGTTGTACGTCCCACGGCGGCCCGGGCGACGCGGGCCCGCCGCTCGGCCCCTCGGGCGTGGCGTGCACGAGGGCGTGCACGGCGGCGCAGCGCTGCCTCGGGAGCGAGCTCGACGTCCCCGAGTGCGCCCGAGACTGCGCCGAGACCGCAGACCCCTACGGCGAGCTCGGCGCGGCGGCAGTAGGCGTGTGCGCGGGCTGTCTCGAGTCGAACGGGTGCCTCGCGATCGCCGGCGGCGCGTGCGACGAGGCCTGCCCCGTGGGCGGTGGGTTCGGTGGCACCCGACCCCCCCCGGGCGGCGACGCCGGGACCGGCTGCGACGCGCGCTGGCTCGAGCGCGGCACCGAGTGGTCCGTCCGCTGTGACGCCAGCTCCTCGGGCTACGAGTGCCGCTGCTTCCGGGGCGGCGTCGAGGAGCTCGAGGACTTCACCAGCGCCGACTTCTGCACCGTCTCCGCCGCGCTGCAGCTCGACGAAGCGAACCGCGGCTGCAGGTGGGCGGTGGGCCTCCGGGCCGACTGCGTCCAGGGCTGGGAGTCGTCCGCGGACCGGGCGGACCCCATCGCCGTGGTCTGTACGGGCACGGCGCTCGGCTGGCAGTGCAGGTGCTCGCCTGGACCCGAGTTCTTCAGCGACGCGTTCTGCGAACGCGACTTCGTGGGCCGCACCGAGCTCGCGAGGGCGGAGTGCGGCTACGCGCTCGACGGGACGAGCAGCTGCGAGACCACGTGGGCCCCGGAGGCCACCCGCTACACCGCGCGCTGCGCCGGCGGCCACTGCCGGTGCCTCGTCGACGGCACGGAGGTCGGCTCGTTCGAGTCGCTCGAGTACTGCATCCGCACGATCGAAGATCGCCGGGCGCTCGTGTCCGCGGGCTGCGGCTGGACGTTCTGACCCGGGCGGAGCCTCCGAGCTCGCGCCGCGCACGGCGCCGTCGACGAGCCCCCTCTGCTCCTCCGGAGGGCGGTGTTCTACCTCGCAGAACCTATATGACGTAAACTTTCTTGACAGGCGCTCGGACGGAGAGGCCGCTCTGCTTGCCGGCGATCGCAGCCTGTCGCAGCCTCTTCTCTCGCCATGCCGATCTCCGTCGCCGACGCCGTGTGGGCCGCCCTCGAGGTCCCACTGGCTTCGACGATGCTCGTGACCGCGAAGCTCGTCCATGGCAGCTCGCGGGTGAGCGTCGAGGGACCTGTCCCCGATCGCCCGTCGATCTTCGTCAACTTCCACCGTCACCAGCCGCTGATGCAGCTCATCCACGGCCCGCATCGCCGCTGGATGATGGTCAGCCGCGCAGCGCCGTTGCGGCCGATCGCGCGCTACACGCAGTGGATGGGCATGGGCGTGGCGCGCGGTTCGTCGGGCGGCGGCGGACGCGCGGCGCTGGCGGAGCTGGCGCAGGCGCTGCGCGGCGGCGCGTCGGTGAGCATCGCGGTCGATGGCCCTGCCGGCCCCGCGTACGAGGTCAAGCGCGGTTGCGTGGACCTCGCGCGAGAGACCGGCGCGCCGATCGTCCCCGTCGCGTACGACTGTGCGCGCGGTGTCCAGACGTGGCGCTGGGACCACGCGCTGATCCCGACGCCGTTCGACCGCATCGTCGTGCGCTACGGCCCCGCGCTCGACGTCGCCGGCCTGACCCTCGACGACGGGCTGCGCCTCGTCGAGGCGGCCATGCTGGCGAACGCCGGATGATCCGCGACGCCGTCTTCGTCTCGAAGTCGGCCTCGGCTCACTCTCCCGGGTCGTCGCCGAACAGGACCCCGATGTCGAGCTCGAGCGCGTCGAACGGCTCCGCGCGCACGCGCTCGCCGCGCTCGGCGGTGAGCACCTCGAGGTAGCCCTCCTCGGCCCAGCGGTAGACCGCGAGCGTCTCGTCGGACGGATCGGCGATCCAGTAGTGGCCCACCCGGAGGCGGTGGTAGACGCGCTTCTTCTTCACCAGATCGTTGCGCTTGTTCGTGGAGAGCACCTCGCACGTCCAGTCCGGCACCACGCGGACCGGGACGACCCCCGGCAGCTCGTCGAGCCGCTCGCGCCGCCAGCCGACCACGTCCGGCCGCAGCGTGTTGTGGGGGTCGAAGTACACGTCGACGTCGGACGCGAAGATCCACCCGCTCGGGCCCGTCGGCCGCGTGCGTCGGTCGAAGGGGCCGAGCGTCCGGGCGATCCGGACCAGGGCCGCGCCGTGCTTGCCGGACGCCGCCTGCTTCTCGACGAGCTCGCCCTCGATCAGCTCGTGGCGGCGGACGTCGTCGTCGATCGCGAGGAGATCGTCGAGCGTGGCCGGGCCGGGCCCCTTGCGTGCGGTGACGCTCACGCCTCCGAGGGTACCCCGCCGCCGTGGACCGCGCGACGCGCCGGCGCCGTACTGCTCGACCCGCTCGATCCTGCGTGGGACGGGGCCACGACGGTCGCGAGGCCACGCGCCGATCCAGGCCGCTTCTTGCCGGCGGTGGCGGCGGCGCTCACGCTATCGGCGTGCGTTCTCCTGCAGGTAACCGCGCGACGATCGAGGACTTCCTCGCCATCCCGGAGAGCGAGCGCTTCCACGAGCTGATCGACGGTCGGCTCGTTCGCAAGGCCGATCCGAGCGCCGAGCACGGCGATGGGCAGAGCCGCGTCGTCGGATGGCTCAAGACGCCCTTCCAGCGTCCGCCGGGCCGAGGCGGTCCGGGCGGTTGGTGGATCTTGACGGAGGTCGAGATCCGCTTCGCCGCGGGCGAGATCGTTCGTCCCGACGTCTCCGGCTGGCGGCGAGAGCTCATGCCGACTCGCCCGACGGGCTTTCCAGTTGCGCAGCGCCCCGACTGGGTGTGCGAGGTGCTGTCGCCCTCGAACCCGGGCCACGACCGCGTGAAGAAGCTGCACGTCTATCACCGCGAGCACGTCGGTCATTACTGGATCGTCGACCCGCGCGAGGAGATCCTGACCGTGATGCGCTGGGCGGAGGCCGGCTTCACGACGGTGCTCGCCGCCGAGCGCGGCGACACGGTGCGGGCCGAGCCCTTCGATGCGATCGAGATCGAGGTCGGCACGCTGTTCGGCGACGATCCCTCGCGGTGAGTGGCCGAGGGAGCTGCGCCCGCTCCAGCGCGCGCGAGCGCGTGCCGAGGCCCCTCGACGGCCGGCGCTCGCGAAGCCGAGCGCCCGGAGCTGGTCGACGACGCGGTCCGAGGCCGCGTGCGGGCACGCGCAGTAGCGGTCCCGCACGACGCGAGGAGAGCGAGGCCGAGGCCGAAGCGGTCGCGCATCCGTCAGCGATCGCATCACCTCCCGCGCGTCACGTCCCCCAGAAGAGCTGGAGGTAGAGCGGCAGCGCGAAGAGCCCGCGCGTCTCGGCCTCGCCCGCGACGACCTCGCCCCGGATCCCGAGGCCGAGGATGACGGCCTCCCGCGAGCCGTCGGTCTGGAAGATCCCGACGTTCGAGCCCGGCTCGAGGTAGTTGTGGAGCGCGACGCCGGCCGCGAGCTCGACGCCGAAGTTCCCGGTCGCGCCCGTCGACGCAGGGAGCCCGAACGAGCCCCGCCCGCCGCCGAACACGCTCGCGTGGAGCGCGAACGAGTCCTCGGTCACCCCCGTGAAGCCGACGCCGAGGCCGCCGCCGAGGGTCGCCGCCTCTCCGGGCACGTCGTAGTAGCCGACGTTCAGGTAGGGATCGGCGGTGACCGCCCAGTCGCGATCGCCCGGCCCGAAGCCGCCGCTGACGCGCGCCTCGAAGCCGACGCGGCCCGCGGTGTCGAGCGTGGGCGCGAGGCTCAGCCGCGCCTGGATGCCGCAGCCCGCGAGGAGCGCCGCGAGCGCGGCGAGGATCGACCGGGATCGCATACGCCATCTTCGCACGAGGGGGTGATTCTCGGCGCCGCAGCTCAGTCGAGGTCGGGGTCGCCGCGCGAGCTCCGGAGCGACTCGAGAAGTGGGTCGCGTCGCTGGGCGAGCCCGCGCCCTGCGCCGTGATGACGACGAGCCCGCGGCTGGACACGTTCGAGGGTCGAGCTCGGCGGACAGATCGAAGGAGCCCGCCTGAATCCGGCGGCCGTTTGCGTCGCGGCGCGCCCGCCGCGCTCCGCAAGAGGCGAGCCGCGGGCCGCCGAGCGCGACCTTCACCCGACGCCGCGGTTCGAACGATCTCAGCCGCCGCGCGGCGTGGAGAGCACGGTCGCGCAGCGCGCCGCCGTCATCATCGCCCGCAGGTTCGCCGCGGACCATAGCCCATGCGCTCTATGGGACAGTCCGCGCCATGACCTCTCCGAGACCGTTCCTGAGCTCCGCCATGCGCGACGCGCGCGTGACCCTCGACGAGCGCGGCCTGATGCCGCTTGACGAGGCCCGCCAGACCCTCGCGGGGCTCAGCCGCTACGAGAAGGCGCCGAGCGACGAGACCCCGGTGCTCGGCGCCGACCTCGCGTGGGCCGCGTTCCTCTCGCTCGCGGATGTCGACGAGTTCCTCGCGGCCGCGCTCCGGATCGAATGGAATTTCCACGTCCGAGGCCACGGCAACCTCGCCGCCCTCGAGCGCTACGGCGACGGGATCCTCCCGTGGATCGCGGCCGCGGTGGACGAGCACGGGACGCTCCGGAACGTCCCCTGGTGCCTCTATCCTTGCTTGCTCGAGATCGGGACCGCCGACGCGCTCGACGTCGCGTTCCTGGTGCAGCGGATCTCCGCGGCGCTCGACGGCGAGGAGGTGAGCGAGGCGCCGGCCGACGGGGCGATCGATCTCGGCGCCGCGCCCGCGTGGCTCGCCCACCGGGCGACCGAGCGCCTCGCGCTCGTCGGCGCGCGCGCCGCCGAGGATCCGCGGTGCCGCGCGCTCCTCGCCCGCGCGGTCGGCGCGCTCGGCGTCGCGTCGATCGCCGCGCTGCGGCCCGCCTTCGGCGACGACGCGAGCGTCGAGGCGGCGCTCGCTGCGCTGCGGATCCCGATGCCGCGGGTCGCGCCCGAGATCGCGGCCGCGCTCGCCGGGCTCCCGCGCGCGGACGTCGCCGAAGGGCCGCCGTGGTCGGTCGTCGAGCTCGATCAGGACCAGTTCTTCCCCTACTGGGACGTGCTCTCCGGCTACGAGACGCCGTACGCGGTGCGGGTCCACGCGTTCGCCTCGCGCGACGGCGACGTGCTGCTCGTGCAGCGGATCTATCGGGATCAACGGGGCAGCGAACCGTGCGCGCGATACGTCGCGGCCTACGGTCCGGGGAGCGGCGCGATCGATCGCGCGCGCTGCCGCACGGTGCTCGTGAGCGAGGACGACGTCTCTGGCGTGCATCTCCCCGAGGGCTGCGGCTACGTGAACGGAGTGTCCGAGGTCGCCGACCTGTGGGCCGACGCCGACGAGCGCGGCTCGCTGGTCGCTCCCGCCGCGTTCCACCACCGCGCCGTCCGCAACCCGATGCCGCACGAGGGCGTGCTCGTGCTCCTCGCGGGCGCCGACGAGGATCTCCTGATCCCGGCGCAGATGCCCTCGGCGTGGGTCGAGGTCGCGGAGCGCGCGGCGCGCGAGGGCACTCCGTGGCCCGAGGCGATGCTCCGAGGGATCGACCCTCAGGAGCAAGTCCTCTTGCGATTGGTCACCGAGCATCGCGAGCGCCTGTTCCTCGACGAGGCCGCGCTCCGCGAGCTCGCGTCGCTGCCCGATCACGCCGAGCTCCTCTTCGTCGTCGAGGACCCCGAGCTGCCGGAGGTCTTCGCGGAGCGGCCTCCCTCGGTCGTCGCGCCGTGGCCGCTCCTCTGCGAGTCGCTCCGCGCGCGGGTGCGCCTCGAGCCCGCGCGGGTCGAGCGGATCGACGTCCTCACGCGTCGGATGCGCTGGACCGAGGGGCGGGGCGGCGCCCCGGACGAGTGGGGGCCCGAGATGAGCCCGACGGCGCCGCGGCGGCCCCGCGGGATCGGCGCGAGCGCGTACGCCGACGAGCTCCTGGCGCGCGGCTGGCCGCACGGCGTGCGGCTGCTCCACGTACACCCGCACAACGACGCGGCCCCGGCGGTCTTCGACTGGCTCGTCGCGCAGCCGACGTTGCCGTACCGCTCGGCGTGGCCGCGCGAGGTCGCGACGCGGTTCGTGCGCCACGTCGGCGGCAGCCCGCGCGCGCGCGACGAGGGCCTGTGGATCTTCGAGCGCGAATCGCAGCGGATCTTGTCGGACGTGATCGCCCGGAGCGAGCCCACGCTCGAGCCCCTCGTCGCCGAGCACCTCGTGCTGCTCCTCGAGGCGTTCGTCGGAGGGCCCACCCTGCTCGCGCAGGTCCAGGCGATCCTCGAGGCGCTCCCGGAAGGCGCGCGGCGCGCCCCGCACCCCGACGGCGCGCACGCGCTCGCGGCGCTCGGCTGGGTCGCGCGGCGCATCGAGTCCGCCGAGGGACGCGCCTCGCTCCGCGCGCTCCGGGCACTCGCCGCGTCGCTCGACCCCGCGGCGGATCTCGGGCGCGGCCTCGACCTCGCGCTCCACGGCGACGAGGGTGTGCGCCGCAGCGCGCGCCGCCCCGAGGAGCTCGCGCTCGCCGGCGACCCCGCGC
>JAYRVK010000830.1:0-6194 GCA_041918555.1 Sandaracinaceae bacterium | reverse complement strand
GCTCGCGATCCGATCCACGTGGACGCCCGCGCGGGTGACCCACGACGCCCCGCGCGGCGCCGCGGGGCGCTCGACCGGCGCGGCGGCCGGCACGAGCGGCACCTCGACGCGCCGCCGCAGCTCCGCGACGAGCGCGCGCGTCGGCTCGCTCGACGGGGCGCCGAAGAAGTCGATCGTGGCGAGCTCCTCGAGGCGCTTCTCCAGCCGCGCGACGTCGGCGAGGAGCGCGCGCCGACGCGGCTCGGCGATGCGGCCGCGCCCGATCGACCGCGCGAGCGCGCGGGCCGCGGCCCCGAGCTCGACGTAGTCGTGCTCGCGCGCCCGGCGGAAGCGCTCCTCGACGTCCGCGTCGGTCATGCCGGCGGCGAGCTCCGCGTCGATCACCAACGCGTCGCCGCCCGCCCCCGCGATCTCGCCGCAGATCCAGTCGAAGTCCTCGCGGGCGGCCTCGCTCCGCGGGAGCGCGTAGACCGTCTTCTTGAGCGCGACCGCGCCGATCCGCGCGAGGCGCCGCCCGACCTTCACCCGCAGATAGTCGGGCTTCGCCGGGATGTGATGGACGAGCAGGAGCCAGCGGCCCGAACCGGACATCGCCGTGGATGCATCTCATGTTCGCCATACTGAATCAACACCGTTGCGACATGATTCGGTACGGGATACATCGGTGCGGGTGTCGGAAGAGCTGACACGACGGCAAGCGCTGGGCGCGCTCGCGATCGGCGGCGCGGCGGCGCTCCTCGGCTGCGGCGCCGGGGCGCGATCG
The DNA here is from genome assembly GCA_041918555.1 of Sandaracinaceae bacterium. Lineage (GTDB taxonomy): Bacteria > Myxococcota_A > Polyangia > Polyangiales > Sandaracinaceae > JACKEC01. The sequence continues at coordinate 5,431 of JAYRVK010000830.1, read as the reverse complement.
CGCGCGGCGGAGCGGCCGGAAGGAGGATCGACGATGACGTTCCCGAGGGCCCTCGCGGGCGATCACACGGTGATGCCTCTGCCCTTCGCGGCGGGCGCGCTGCAGGGCATCTCCGAGCGGATGATCACCTCGCACCACGAGAACAACTACGGGGGCGCGGTGCGGAACCTCAACCGCACCGAGCAGGAGCTCTCGGGGATCACCGCGGACACGCCGCCCCTCGTCGTCGCCGCGCTGCGGGAGCGCGAGCTGACGTTCCGGAACTCGAAGGCGCTCCACGAGCTCTACTTCGGGAACCTCGGCGGCGACGGGCGGCGCTCGGGCGCGATCGAGTCCGCGCTCGCCGAGTCCTACGGCAGCTCCGCGCGCTGGGAGGAGCACTTCCGCGCGACGGGCAGCGGCCTCGGGGGCGGGAGCGGGTGGGCGATCCTCTCGCTCGAGCTCGACACGGGCGCGCTCCGCACGGCGTGGTCGGGCCACCACACGCAGTGCCTCGCGACCGGGCTCCCGCTGCTCGTGATGGACATGTACGAGCACAGCTACCAGATGGACTTCGGCGCAGCGGTCCCGCGCTACCTCGACGCGTTCTTCGCGAACGTGCACTGGGACGAGGTGAACCGGCGGCTCGAGGCCGCGCTCCGGCTGCGGGCGGCGCTCACGCGCGGGTGAGTCGGGCCCAGTGGCGCTCGCGCTCCCCGCGGCGGCGTGGAATACCCAGAGGCGGCGAGCGCATGGGCCACGGCCACGATCACCACGACCACCACCGCGATCGCGCCGCGACGGTGGGCGACCTCAGCCGCGCCTTCGCGTTCGGCGTCGCGCTGAACCTCGGGTTCGTCGGGCTCGAGGCCGCCCTCGGGATCGTCGCCCGTTCGACCGCGCTCCTCGCGGACGCGGCGCACAACCTCGGCGACGTCCTCGGGCTCCTGCTCGCGTGGGGCGCGGCCACGCTCGCGCGGCGCGCGCCCTCGCGAATGCACACCTACGGCCTGCGGCGCTCGACGGTGCTCGCCGCGCTCGCCAACGCGGTGCTGCTGCTCGCCGCGGTCGGCGCGGTCGCGTGGGAGGCGATCGGCCGGCTGCGCGTCCCCGCCGAGCCGAGCGGCCCGATGATGATGGGCGTCGCGGCGGCCGGGGTCGCCGTCAACGGACTTTCCGCGCTCCTCTTCCGTCGCGCGAGCCAGCGCGACGCGAACGTGCGGGGCGCGTACCTCCACCTCCTCGCCGACGCCGCGGTCTCGGCGGCCGTCGTCGTGGCCGGCGCGATCCTCTGGCAGACCGGCTGGTCGTGGGTCGATCCCGTCGCGAGCCTCCTCGTCTCCGCGGTGGTCCTCTACGGGACCTACCGCCTCTTCCGCGACGCGCTCCACCTGGCGATGGACGGCGTGCCCAAGCACATCGACCTCGACGCGGTGCGCGCCTACCTCGGTGCGCTCCCCGAGGTCGCGGGGGTCCACGATCTGCACGTGTGGGCGATGAGCACGACGGAGGTGGCGCTCACCGCGCACCTGGTGATCCACTGGACCGAACGACCCCCGGCGTTCCTCGAGGGGCTCGAGCACACGCTCGAGGAGCGCTTCGGGATCGCGCACGCGACGGTGCAGCTCGAGCCCGCGGAGGACCACGCCTGCGAGGGCTGCGGCGCGTAGCGCAGAGCCAGGCCTCTCCCGAATCGATCGAGAGGGGCCGGGTCATCGCGCGCGAAAGTGGTAGAAGTGCCTCCGATGCAGCGGCGGCAGCGTCCGTACCTCTTCTACGCGGTCACCCGCGCGCTCTGCTCGCGGTGCCTCGTCACCTGCGACGCCAAGGAGGTGATCGAGGACGGCTGCGTCTTCCTCGACAAGCGCTGCCTCGAGCACGGGCGCGAGCGCGTGCTGCTCTCGGACGACGTCGAGTACTTCCGCCGTTGCCGCGAGGTCTTCCTCAAGGAGCCCGAGCAGGTCGAGCGGTACAACACGCGCGTCGAGCACGGCTGCCCCTACGACTGCGGGATCTGCCCCGAGCACGAGCAGCACGGCTGCGTGTCCCTCCTCGAGATCACGGACCATTGCAATCTTCGTTGCCCCACGTGCTTCGCGGGGAGCGGGCCCGAGCGCGAGAGCGCGCGCTCGATGGCCCAGATCGTGGCGATGCTCGATCGCATCGTGGCCAACGAGACGCAGCCCGATGTGGTGCAGGTGTCGGGCGGCGAGCCGACCACGCACCCCGAGCTCTTCGCGATCCTCGACGAGTGCCGGCGCCGGCCGATCAAGCACCTGATGCTCAACACGAACGGCCTGCGGATCGCGCGCGAGGACGGCTTCGCGGAGCGGCTCGCGGAGTACGCGCCCGGCTTCGAGGTGTACCTCCAGCTCGACGGGCTCTCCGACGAGGTGTCGCGCGTCCTGCGCGGCGCGGCGCTCACCGAGGTGAAGCTCCGCGCCCTCGAGCGCCTCGACGCGGTCGGGCTCTCGACGTCGCTCGTGATGACCGTGCAGCGCGGCCTCAACGACGACCGCGTGGGCGAGGTCCTCGAGCTGGCGCGCCGGCATCGGTCGGTGCGCGGAGTGACGCTCCAGCCGATCCACGAGGCCGGCCGCAACGATCCAGGCTTCGATCCGCGCGTGCACCGGCTGCCGCTCTCGGCGGTGCGCCGGAAGATCGTCGAGCAGTTCCCCTCGTTCACGCTCGCCGACGTGGTGCCGGTGCCCTGTCACCCGGACACCCTCGCGATGGCCTACGCGATCCGCGGCGCAGGCGACGACTACGCCACGCTCACCCCGCTCACGCGCCACCTCCCCGCCGAGCTCCTCGTGGACGCGGGCCGCAACACCATCGTGTACGAGGACGATCCGGCGCTCCAGGGCGCGGTGGTGAAGCACCTCTTCGGCGCGTTCTCGACCGGGCACGGGCCCGAGAGCGCGAGCCACGCGCTCCGCGATCTCCTGTGTTGCCTCCCGCGCGTCGAGGCGGCGCCCGAGCTCGGCTACGAGCGCGTGTTCCGCGTGGTGATCATGGCGTTCCTCGACAAGCACACGCTCGATCTGCGCTCGGTCCGCAAGAGCTGCGTCCACGTCGCGACGCCCGACGGCGCGCGGATGATCCCGTTCGACACCTACAACCTGTTCTACCGCGAGGCCGCGCAACGCGACTTGCTCGATGCGATCCGCGCCGGCCTGCGGCGCGGCGAGGCCGGCCTCCCGCTCGCGCCGGTGGGGTGAGCGCCCGGGGGTGACAGCCGCGGCGGCGTGGGTGTAATCTCACACACGTGCGTCGCGCGAGGTGGTGGTGGCTCTCGCTGGTGCTCCTCGGATCCGGCTGTGATCCGAGCTCGGGGGTGCCGCCCCTCGACGCGGGGCCGGGCGACGCGGGTGGAGGCGCCGACGCCGCGCTCTCCGACGCCGCGATCCCGGACGCCGGCCCTCCCGCGCCCGAGGGCGAGCCGTGCGGGACCAACGCCGAGTGCGAGAGCGGCTACTGCGTCGACGCCGCCGGCACGGGCGGCATCTGCACGCGAGAGTGCGGCGCCGGGTGCCCGCCGGAGTGGACCTGCCGCGACGTCGACGTCGGCGGCGAGACCCGCATGCTCTGCGTGCCGCTCCTCGGCGACCACTGCATCCGCTGCGCGTCCGACGCGGAGTGCGTCGGCGGCGCGTGCCTGGCGCTCGACGGGACCCTCCACTGCGCGCCGCGCTGCGCGACCGACGCGGCGTGCCCGACCGGCTACCGGTGCGCGGCCGCGAGCGATCGCGAGGGCACCTTCTGCCAGCCCGTCAGCGGGAGCTGCTCCTGCGACGAGGCGATGGCCGGCGCGACGCGCACCTGCCTCTCGGAGAACGCGATCGGGACGTGCTGGGGCATGCAGACCTGCGCGCCCTCGACCGGCTGGTCCGCGTGCGACGCGCGCGAGGCCGCGGCCGAGACGTGCGACGGGACCGACGAGGACTGCGACTTCGCGATCGACGACGGCGTCGACACCGGCACCGCGTGCGAGATCACCGTCGCCGGGGTGGGCACGTGCATGGGCGTCGAGGTCTGCGGCGGCGCCTCGGGCGCCCGCTGCCAGGGCCAGACGCCGATGGCCGAGATCTGCAACTACATCGACGACGACTGCGACGGCACGCCCGACGAGGACTTCGCCACCGTCGGCGACGTATGCGAGGTCGGCGTCGGCGCGTGCTTCGCGTTCGGCGCGATCCGCTGCGCGCCGGACGGGAGCGGGCCCGAGTGCTCGGCCGCCGCGGGTCTGCCGGGCACCGAGCTCTGCAACAACCGCGACGACGACTGCGACGGCAGCTCCGACGAGGACTTCCCGACGGTCGGCGACGGCTGCGCCGCGGGGCTGGGCGCCTGCGAGCGCTTCGGGACCGTGGTGTGTCGCGCCGACGCGACGGGCTCCGAGTGCTCGGCGACCCCGGGGCCCGCGGGCGTCGAGTCCTGCAACTATGTCGACGACGACTGCAACGGCACCGTCGACGACGCCTTCCGCGACGCGGCGAGCGGCCTGTACGATGGCAATACGACTTGCGGAAGCTGCGACATCGACTGCACCACGCTCTTCGCGGGCGCACCGAACGCGTCGGGCTCGTGCTCGATCGCGGGCGGCCGTCCGCTGTGCGTGCTCGGCTGCGACGCCGGGGCCTTCGACCTCAACGGCTCCGCGCTCGACGGCTGCGAGTTCGTCCTCGACACCGACGTGGTCTACGTGTCCCGCATCGCGACCACCGCGGTCGACGACGCGGGCTGCGGGCTCGGCCCGCCGGGCACCGGCGCCGGCAACTACCCTTGCCGCACGATCGGACAGGGACTCGCGCAGGCCTCCGCGCTGGGGCGCGGCGCGGTCTGGGTCTCGGACGGGAACTACGACGAGGCGGTGACCCTGCGCGACGGGATCGATCTCCTCGGCGGCTACCGCGCCGACACGTGGGAGCGCGTCGCGGACGTGACCGCGACGGTGATCCAGGGCGTCTCCAACGTCGGGGTGCACCAGCGCACCGTCCTCGCGCAGTCGATCACGTCGCCGACGGTCTTCGAGGGCTTCATCGTCCAGGGGCCGTTCAACGCGCGCGCCAGCGGCAACTCGTATGCGGTCTACGTATCGGGATCGCCGGGCCTCACGCTGCGGGGCAACTTCGTGTACGCGGGCCGCGGGGGCTCGGGCGGCGGCGGCTCGCTCGGCGTCAACGGGACGGCCGGCGCGGCCGGGGTCGGCCGGAGCTCCTCGCCGACCAGCTACGACGCGCGCGTGGCCACGGGCTCGGGCACCTGCAACGCCTCGAACGACCGGACCTTCGCGAACGGCGGCGCGACCACGTGCGGCGTCGACGACGTGCGCGGGGGCGACGGCGGCGGCGTGCACTGCCCACCCGCGCAGTCGCGCATCCAGCAGAGCGCGAGCAACGGCAACGCGGGCCAGCCGGGATCGCCGGGCGGCGCCGCCGGCGGCGCGGGC
>JAYRVK010000829.1:0-1625 GCA_041918555.1 Sandaracinaceae bacterium | reverse complement strand
GCGCGGGCCAGGCCTGGCGCGGGTGGTACGCCTGCACGCAGACCGCGACGCTCACGCTCGAGATCCGCGCGGTGTTCGGTCAGCGCGTGGAGGCCATCTTCCGGTTCGAGAACGCCCCGGAGGCGGGCAGCTACCACCTGGCCGGGGACTACGATCCGGCCACCGGCCAGCTCCTCCTCACGCCGGGCCCTTGGATCCAGCAGCCGACGGAGTACGTCGCGGTCGGCATGGACGGCGCGCTCGACGCCACGCAGCGCGTCTATGCCGGGCGCATGCTCCACCCGTCGTGCGGCGAGTTCAGCGTCCGCTTGTAGCGGCGGCGCGTCGGTGGGGCGCGTCCCACACGTGGAAGACCGAGGTCCCGACGAGCGGGAGCGCCGCCGCGACGAGGAACATGGTCTGGTAGTCGGTCGACTGCGCGATCAGCCCGAGCGCGGGCCCGCCGACCACGACGCCCGCGTCGAAGATCGCGGTGAACAGCGACATCGCGGAGCCTCGGTCCGCGGGGTGCGCGCGCCCGACCGCGAGGCTGCTGAGGATCGGGAACGCGTAGCCGTGGCCGACCCCCGCGAGCGCGCCGGCGAGCGCCACGTGCTCGGCGCGGCTCGCGAACGACAGCGCGACGAGCGCGAGCGCGAGCGAGACCATCGACGGGTAGTACACGCGCATCGCGCCGATCCGATCGGGGAGCCAGCCGAAGCCGACGCGCAGCACGATCGCCGCGCCCGTGTACCAGCTGAAGAAGAGCCCGACCGAGCCGACGTGCACCACGTCCTCGGTGTAGCCCTTCACGAACGCGAAGAGCCCCGCGAGCGCGGTCGCCATCATCGAGCCGACGAACCACACGGGGAGCAAGTCCGCTTGCATCGCTGCACCGAAGAACCCGCGCCCCGTCGCGCGCGCGCGCTCGGGCTCGGGCAGGGGCAGCGAGACCACGAGCGCGGCCGCCGCGAGGCCGGCGCTGATCAGGAACAGCTCGCGGAAGTCCCAGCGCGTCAGGATCCAGTCCCCGAGGAGCCCCCCGAGCGACATCGGCAGCATCCCGGAGACGCCGAAGATCGCGATGCCCTGCATGCGGCGCGAGGCCGGGACGATGTCGGCGGCGTAGGTGAAGAGCGAGCTGAACAGCGCGCCGATCGCCACGCCTTGCAGCGCGCGCACCGCGAACAGCCACGGGCCGATCGCGTCGACGGTCGTGTAGAGGAGGCACACCGCGACGTGGAGCACGCTGCCCGCGAGGATCACGATCCGCCGGCCGCGCCCGTCCATCACGCGCCCGGCGAACGGGCGGATCACCAGGGCCGCGCCGCTCATCATCCCGAACACGAGCCCGACCAGCGCCTCGCCCGCGCCCAGCCGGGTCAGGAACCCCGGCAGGTGCAGGTACGGATGGATCGCGAGCCCCTGGAGGAAGTTCGCGAGGAACACCATCGCGAAGGGCCACGTCAGGAACCGCTCGGAGGCCACGGCCAGCTGTAGCCTCCTGACGTCGGCGGTGCCACGCGCGTAGAATCGCGGTCGGTGGATCCCGAACGCGCGCAGGCCCTCGACCGGCGGCTCGTGGCTGCGGCCGGCACGATCAAGGTCCTCGAGCGGCTGACGTGGGGCGAGGCGCCCGTGGAGCG
>JAYRVK010000828.1:0-2121 GCA_041918555.1 Sandaracinaceae bacterium | reverse complement strand
GCCGCGCGCGCCTCGGCCGTGCCCTCCTTCGGCATCACCACCTCGAGGGTCACGTAGAGGTCCCCCGCGGTGCGGTCCTTCGGCTCGATCCCCTTGCCACGCAGCCGCAGGCGTTGTCCGTTCTGCGCCCCGGCGGCGACCTTGAGCTTGAGGGAGCTCGTCCCGAGGGTGGGCACCTCGATCGTCGCGCCGACGAGCGCCTCGGGGACGGTGATCGGCAGCGTGGTGTGGAGGTCCAGCCCGTCGCGCGTGAAGCGCGGATGATCCGCCACGAGGACCCGCACGTAGAGGTCGCCGGCCGGCCCGCCCTCGCGGCCCGGCAGGCCCTGGCCCGACAAGCGCAGGCGCTGCCCGGGCTCGATGCCCGCGGGGATCGCGATCTCGAGCTGCCGCCCGTCGAGCGCGACCGAGGCGCGCGCGCCGCGCGCCGCGTCCTCGAAGCTCACCTCGAGCGCGGCCTCCACGTCGCGCCCGCGGCGCGGGCCGCGCGCCCGCTGCCCGAACAGATCCCCCAGGAGATCCTCGAGGTCGGGGATCGATCCGTCGGCCCCGCCGAACCCCCCGAAGCCCGCGCTCGCCTCGGCGCGCCGCTTCCACTTGCGGTACTCCTCGGCGCGCTCGGGGTCGTAGCCGATCTTCTCGGCGTCCGGGCCGAGCTCGTCGTAGAGGGCGCGCTTCTCCGGGTCGGTCAGGACCTCGAAGGCCCCGCTCAGCTTCTTGAAGCGCTCCTCGGCGCCGGGGTCGCCCGGGTTGACGTCGGGGTGGTGCTTGCGCGCCATCTTGCGATACGCGCGGCGGATGTCGTCCTCGGTGGCGTCGGGGCTCACGCCGAGGACGGCGTAGAGATCCTCGCTCATGCCGGGACCCTAACCACGGCGCGCGCGCCTGTCAGCGAGCGTGACTTCGCGGGGACCGCGCGTAACTACCGGGCCATGAGCACCTCGATCCGCCGCATCCTCTGCCCGGTCGACTTCTCGGAGCCCTCGGATCACGCGTACGCGTACGCGGTCCACCTCGCGAAGGCGCTCGGCGCGGAGCTCCACGCGATGCACGCCTTCCAGCTCCCGGTCTACGCGCTGCCGGACGGCGCCATGATCCCGACGGCGGAGGTCGCGGCCTCCGTGAGCACCGAGGCGCAGAAGGCGCTCGATCGGCTGGCCGCCCCCGCGGGTGTCGAGGTGCACCGTCACCTCACGGAGGGCGTGCCGCACAAGGAGGTCGAGCGCCTCGTCGAGGAGCTCGAGTGCGACCTCGTCGTCATGGGCACCCACGGCCGCACCGGCATCCGCCGGCTCCTCGTCGGGAGCGTCGCGGAGCGCGTCGTGCGTACGTGCTCCGTCCCGGTCGTCACGGTTCCTCCGAAGCAGTGACTCGTCCGGGCTCCGCGGCGCGCGCGCCGTAGAGCCAGCTCCGCACGTCGGTCCGGCTCACGATGCCGACGAGCGCGCCGCCGTCGACGACGGGCAGGCGGCCGATGTCCTCGTCGACCATCCGGCGGAGCACGTGATCGAGGGGCGCGTCCGCGCCGATGGTGTGGACCGCGCCGGACATGTGGCTCGTCACGGGGAGGCTCCCGCGCCCCTTGGCCCGCGCGCGCTCGATGTCCGTCGTCGACAGCACGCCGACGAGCGCCCCCTCGCGCAGCACCGGCGCGCCCGTGACACCCCACTCCGCGAGCCGGAGCGCGGCCTCGTCCAGGCTCGCGTCCGGGGCGAGCGCGCGGACGGGGGCGGTCATCACCTCGCCCACGACCCGCGGGCGTGGAGGGTCCGCGCGGAGCGCGGCCAGGATGCGCCCGGCGACCTCCGTCGCGTCCACTCCTTTTGCGATCGCCGCCGCGGCGCCCCGGTGCCCGCCGCCGCCGATCGCGCGGAGCGCGGCTCCGACGTCGACCAGGCCGGTGCGGCTCCGCCCCACCACCTGCACCGCGCCGCGGCGGCTGAGCGTGGTGAAGGTGAGGAGCGCGTCGAAGCCGCCGAGCCGGCGCGCCTCGGCGGTGATCTCCGCGAGCCCGTCGAAGGGCTCTTCCATCGAGAGGAGCGCGACGCCGACGTCGACGGAGCCCACGCGCTCGCGGGTCGCGCGGTGCAGCACCGTCCCGAGCGCCTCGAGCTGCGCGTC
>JAYRVK010000827.1:0-4061 GCA_041918555.1 Sandaracinaceae bacterium | reverse complement strand
TCGACGTCGCGCGGTTCGGGTTCGCGGGCCCCACCGCCTGGATCACGGTGCCCGGGTGCTGCGGTCGGTTCGTGTTGAGGACGCGCACCGGGATCCCCGCGCTCATCGCCGGCAAGAGCGTCGAGGGGTGGAGGACGCGGCTCCCGAAGTACGCGAGCTCGGCGGCCTCCTCGAAGCGCATGTGCGGGATGTTCCGCGCCCCTGCGACGACCGACGGATCGGCGGTCATCACGCCGTCCGTGTCGGTCCAGATGTGCGCCTCGTCGGCGCGGAGCGCGGCCGCCAGCAGCGTCGCGGTGAGGTCGCTCCCGTTGCGCCCCACCGTCGTGATCTCGCCCTTGCCGTCCTTGCCGACGAACCCGGTGACCACGGGCACACGATCGGGCGTCAGCGCCTCGAACGCCGCGCGGACGCGCTCTTCGAAGCCGGGCAGCGGTCGCGCCGCGCCGTGGACGGAGTCGGTGACGAACCCGAGGTCCCACACGTCGTGCGCGTCGGCGGGCAGCCCCTCGCGCGTGAAGAAGTCGGCGATCACCCGCACCGCCATGCGCTCGCCGAAGCTCGAGACGTAGTCGACGCTCCGGGGGCTCAGCTCGCCCACGAGGTGGATGCCACGGAGCAGATCGCGGAGCTCGCCGAAGAGCCCGTCGAGGAGGTCCGCGGGGCACCCGAGCGAGGTGGCGATGGCCTGCTGTCGCTCGAGGAGCGCGCGCGGCTCGTAGGTCCCCGTGGCCGCGCGCCGCGACGCGGAGATGAGCGCGTCCGTCATGCCCTTGTGCGCCGAGCTCACGACGACGACGCGATCCCCCTTCGCGACCGCCGCGCGCACGATGCCGAGGACCTTCTCGATCTGCGCCCGGTCCGCGACCGAGCTCCCGCCGAACTTCGACACGACCCGCATGGTGCGGAGCGATAGCACGGGGCGGCGCGGACGTGGCGTCCACGCGCGGTCGGTGCGAACCTCCGGGGGCCCGATGGAAGAGCTCGAGGAGATCCCGACGGTGGAGCCGCCGCGCGCGCCGCCTCCCGCTCACGCTCCGTGGCCCGCGCCCGCTCGCGTGCCGTGGTGGGGTGGGGTGATCGCGCTCGTCGTCGGCGGCATCGCGGCGCAGCTCGTCGGCGGGGTGCCCGTGATCGTCGGCGCGCTCGTCTGGCTGTCCCGGAACGCCACGCCCGGCGCGCCGCCCGACATGGACCTCATGATGCGCGAGCTCACGCGCAGCTTCTGGGTGCTCGGCCCCTCGATCGTGATGACCGGCGGCACCATGGCCCTCGTCGCGCTCGCCACCGCGCGGATCGCGAGGGTCCCCGCGCGCGAGGCGCTGGGCCTGCGCGGCGCGCCGTGGCCGACCTTCCTCGCCGCGCCGGTGGGCATCCTCGCGCTCGGTCCCACGTCGGATCTCCTGCGTCGCATGATGCAAGAGTACTTGCCCTGGGCCACCCTCGGCGCGCTCGAGGGCCTCGATCAGGTGGCGCGCGCGGCGCCGATCTGGATCGTGGTGCCCGCGATGGCGCTCGTGCCCGGCTTCGCCGAGGAGATCCTCTTCCGGGGCGTGTTCCAGCGCTCGATCCGGAACGGTGTGCTGGCGGTGATCCTGTCGGGGACGCTCTTCGCGGCCTACCACCTCGATCCACAGCACGTCGTGGCGGTCCTCCCGCTCGGCCTCTACCTCGCGTGGCTCGGGCAGCGGACGGGGAGCCTCGCGGTCCCGGTGACCGGGCACGTCTTCAACAACGCGGCGGCGGTCATCGGCGCGGTGTACTTCGCGGAGCAGGCCACCGCAGAGGGGCCCCTCGACTGGTGGTGGGCGCCGATCGGCTGGGCGGTCTGCGCGGCCTGCGTGGCGCTCGTCGTCTTCACCACCCGCACGCGGGAGGCCTGAGCGTGTTCACGGGGATCGTCGAGGAGGTGGGCGCGATCGCCGCCGTGGAGCACCGCGAGGCGCTGACCACGCTGTCGACCGAGTCGCGGCTCGTGCACGTCGGCGCGCAGGTCGGTGACTCGATCGCCGTCAACGGGGTTTGCCTCACCATCGTCGCGATCGACGGCCCGCGGCTCACGTTCGAGGCGGTGCCCGAGACGCTGCGCAAGACCAACCTCGGGCTCCTGCGCGCGGGCTCGCCGGTCGACCTCGAGCGCGCGGTGAGCGCGGGCCGGCCGATGGGCGGGCACTACGTCCAGGGCCACGTCGACGGGCGCGCGACGGTGCGCGCGCGCCGGCCCGACGGGGACGCCCTCGAGGTCTGGCTCGACGCGCCGCCCGAGCTCCTGCGGTACGTGGTCCCGAAGGGCTTCGTCACGGTGGACGGCGCCTCGCTCACCGTCGTCGACACGGACGCGTCGGGCTTCAGCGTCACCCTGATCCCGCACACGCGCGCGAGCGTCGTGTTCGGGGACCCCGCGCCCGGGTACGTCGCGAACCTCGAGGTCGACGTGATGGGCAAGTACGTGGAGCGCGCGCTCGAGGCGCGGCTCGCGGCGCTCGAGGCGCGGCTCGCGGCGCTCGAGCTCGGCTACACGTCGAGCCGGTAGATCTCGCGGATCTCCTCGAGGATCTTGTCGAACGGGATCTCCAGGTCGTCGATCAGCCCGTCGTGCAGATCGAACACCCAGCCGTGCACCTGCGGCAGCCGCTTGCGGAGGTAGCTCTTCTGCACGCAGGCGGTCTTGATGACGTGGATGCACTGCTCCTGCACGTTCAGCTCGACGAGGCGCTTGAAGCGCTCCTCACCGTCCTCGATCGCGTTGAGCTCCGCGCGGTGGAGGCGGTAGACGTCGCGGATCTCGCGGAGCCAGCCGTTCATGACGCCGAGGTCCTGCGACTGCATCGCCGCGCGCACGCCGCCACAGCCGTAGTGTCCGACGACGACGATGTGCTCGACGTTCAGCTGGTTCACCGCGTACTCGATCACGGTGTGCGCGTTGAGGTCGGTGTTGACGACGATGTTCGCGACGTTGCGGTGGACGAAGAGCTCACCGGGCTCGAGGCCCATGATCTCGTTCGCGGGGACGCGCGAGTCCGCGCAGCCGATGTAGAGGAAGCTGGGTGATTGTCCCTCGGCGAGGCGCTCGAAGTAGCGAGGGTCCCGGGCTCGCTTCTGCTCGACCCAGCGCCGGTTGTTCTCGAAGACCTGGGCGTATTTGTCGATCGTCATCGGTCCGCTCCCCTCCCCGCGTCGCACCGCGAGCGTAGCCGAGGTCCGACCGGAGCGGGGCCTCGCCGAGCGGTGCCCCGCTCGCTCCCTTCTTCCGCGTTGGACCACGCACGGGTCGGCACGGCCTGCGATCCGCGCTTCGTGCCCGGCGCGGACGTCGTGCGCTGGGCTCCTCCGCGCGGAGTCCTCTCAGAGACGCGACGGCACGCCTCGACGCGACGATCGGGACGGGTGATCGCCGCGGCCGAGCGCGCGCTCCCCGAGCCATCCGCGACGCCGCCGCGCTCCGAGGCCGAGCGCCGCCGCGCCGATCAGGAGGAAGAAGGCGAGCGGGCTCCGCGACCCAGACGCGCTGCACAGCGCGCCGCCGGCCACGCCGCCCCGCGTCGGCCGCTGCGGATCGAGGTAGTCCGGCACCCCGTCCCCGTCTCCGTCGTCGTCCCCGAGATCGCCGTTCTCGTTCCCGTCCTCCCCGATCGAGGGGACGGAGTCTCCGTCGTCGTCGGGATCGCGCCAGTCGGGGGTCCCATCACCATCGGTGTCGGGCAGCGCCGGCGCCATGCCGCCCGCGTCGGGGTCGAACGCGTCGTCGAGGCCGTCGCCGTCGCCGTCGCTTCCGCTCGGCACGGTGTCCGGATCGCCGTCGTGGTCCGCGTCCGTGCCCTCGGTCGGGTCGGGCGCCGAGTCGCCGTCGGAGTCGACGTCGCGCCAGTCCGGCGTGCCGTCGCCGTCGGTGTCCGGGCCCGGGAGCGGGCGCCCGCCCGAGGCGGGATCCGCGCCGTCCGCGAGCCCGTTGCCGTTGCCGTCGGCCCCGTCCGCGCGGCCGTCCCCGTTCGCGTCGGTGCCGACGCCCTCGACGACGTCGGTGATCCCGTCGCCGTCCGCGTCGAGGTCGAGGAAGTCCG
>JAYRVK010000826.1:0-5019 GCA_041918555.1 Sandaracinaceae bacterium | reverse complement strand
GAAGAAGCAGCGCTCGACCTCGGGCATCCCGCTTCCCGTGTCCGACTCGCTCGCCCCGGGAAGGTGCGCGGCGAGGAGGCTCGCGCGGGTCACGCGCCCGTCGCCGGCCTCGTAGAGGATGTCCTGCTCGCGCCGCGTGCGCGCCTCGAGCCGCGGGGGAGTGCCGGGCGGTCCCTCGCCGGCCACGGCGCGGGCCAGGGTGAGCAGGCAGTCGCCGCCGAGCGCGTGCACCGCGACGGGGCAAGGCGTGTGCACCTCGCGCGCGAGGGCGGCGTGGAACGCGCGCGCCCGCTCTCGGGCCACCGCCGCAGGCGACGCGGGGAACACCTCGTGCCGTCCGACCGCCCCGAGCGCGCCCTTCCAGCCCTCGGCGGTGAGCGTCCCGCGGTGCGCCTCCCACGAGAGCCCCATCCAGGTCGCGTGCTCGTCGAGCGCGTGGTGCACGCCCTCGGGCACGTCGCCCACGATGGCCCCGGCGGCGACGGCGCCGCGCAGGAACAGCACCGCCTCCGGGATCATCCGATCGCACACGTCGGCCTCGTCGCCGATCAGCCGATCGATCACGCGGTTCACGATCACCGGGTCGTGGGTGAGGAGCGACTCCCACATCTTGCGGGCCCAGTCGAGGTCGCGCGCGAGCCACTTGGCCCGCTCCTCGACGCTCGGCTCGCCGACGTGGACGCGCTGGTTGTAGCCCTCGAGCGCGGCCACCGCGACGCGCGACGCGCGACGCCACCGCCGCATCCCGAAGCCCTGCGCCACGTGGATCACCATCGCGCCGCCGAGCCCCGTGCGCGGCAGCGCCCAGGGATCCTGCGGCGGGGCGAGCTCCTCGAGCGCGCGGCTCACGGCGGGCATGACCGGCCGCACGAGGGGCGCGTACCACCGCTCGTCGATGCGAGCATCCGGCTTCACGGCCGGCGATGCTACGCGCGCGCCCCTCGCCTGTCACGCCGCCGGGTGGTACCCATCGAGCCCATGCGGATGAACCTCCTCGCGACCCTCGTCGTGCTCGTCGCGGGCTGCGGCGGCGCGAGCGCCGAGCCCCAGTTCGCCGATCCCGACGACCCCGCCTACGCCGCGAGCTTCGAGGGCGACCGCGACGCCCGCATCAGCACCTCGCGCGGCGAGCCCGGGGGCTACGTCGTCTTGTGGCCGCGCGTGGTGCCCGCCGACGCCGACGGCGCGCTCGCCGGGCTCGCGGCCGCCGTCCAGGACCGCCTCGTCGCGCTGGCGCGCGAGGCCGCCGCCGAGCACCCGGTCGACGTCCGCCCGAACCCCGAGCGCGTGTGCCCCCGCGAGGGCTGCCTCGCCGCGAGCGTAGGCGCCGCGCTCCTCCACTCGGGCACCGGCTGCGCGCTCGTCCTCGTCACCGCGCCCCCTGGCACCGGCCGCGCGCACCTCGACGCGTGGGTCGGCGGCGTCGACGTCTTGAACGCCAACCCCCCCTTCCGCGACCCGCCCGAGGACCACCTCCGCGTCCAGGAGCTCGTCCCCTGCGTCGACCTCGCCGGGAGCCTCGACGAGCGATCGCAAGAAGTGTCGACGAGCATCCGCGGCGTCCGACAGAGCGCGAACTGAGCAAGTCGTGTTGCCCCGTCAGGGCACGGGAGGGCGGAGGGTGTCGCGCGGGGCCGAGGATGCCCTCGACGTCGACGCCGACCGCGAGCCTCCGGACGCGCCGGGCTCGCGGCGACGAGCTGGACCGGCGCCCCCTCGAAGAGCTCACCGCTCGCCGAACACGTGGGCCCACGCGAGGTCTTCGGAGACGGCGCCGCCCGCCGCGGTCCAGCGCACGGCGCGGACGAACAGCTCGGGGCGCGCGGGGGCGAGGGTGGGGTTGGGGCTGAACAGGAGGACGCGGCCCTCGCCGAAGCCGGCGGCGGCGACGGCGCCGGTGCCGGGCATCTCGCCGGGGCGGGTGCCGTGGTCGCGGCGGTACACGTCGTCCTCGAAGCGGGCGAGGACGACGAACGGGGGGAGGTCGTCGCCCGGCTCCGCGACGAAGAGCGGGCCGTTCGCGTAGTGGAGGTCGAGGGGGGGGGATCCGTCCGTGGGCGCGACCGTCGCGGGGCGGGTGCCGCGGCGCCAGCGCTCGCCGCTGACGTTGCGGCCTGCGACGATCCCGACCTTCTCGCCGCGCGCCGCGCCGCGCAGGGCGAGGAACGCGCCGGCGCACACGCCCACGTAGCCGCCACCGCCGCGCACGAACCGGCGTACGCGCTCGCGGCCCGCGCGCTCGAGCATGCGGGCCTGGCGGACCATGCGACCGCCGGTGAACACGACCGCGTCGGCGTCGTCGAGCGCGCCCGCGCGGATCGCCTCGGGGGTCGCGCGGCGGGCGTCGAGGCCGGCGTCGTCGAGCGCGGCCTCGGCCGTGGCGAGGGCGCGGCGCGAGACGCCACCCCCCGCATCGAAGAGGACGACGCGCAGGGGCCGCGGGCCTTGGGCGCTGGCGGCGCTCGCGAGCGCGGCGACGGAGAGGAGCGCGAGGAAGGTGGGGCGGCGAGAGGTCACGGGATGCCGAGCTCCGTCAGCGGGCCGGTGCAGAAGTCGGGGTGGCCGAAGCGCTCGAGGTCCGCGAGGCCCATCGCGCGGCCGAAGCTGACGAGCAGATCGTTGTGCGGGCGGTGGTCGCACCAGAGCCAGCGGCCGCCGCGCACGCCGGCCGCGCGCCCGCCGGCGATCAGGAACCGCATGTCGTCGTGCGAGTGGCTGTTGCCCTTGGAGAGCTCGTTGCCGAAGAAGACGATGGTGTGGTCGAGCAGCGTGCCCTCGCCCTCGGGGATCGCGGCGAGGCGCTCGGCGAAGCGCGCGACCTCCCCCGCGTACCACGCGTTGATGCGTGTCAGCTTTTCTTGCGCATCACGGTTCGAGTCGGGGGCGTGGCTGAGCGGGTGGTGCTGCTCCTGCACCCGCAGCCACGGGAAGGTCTGGAGGCTCGTGGCGCCCGAGTAGAAGAGGGTCGTCACGCGGGTGGCGTCGCACGCGAAGGCGAGCGCGGTGAGCTCGAGCTGGAGGCGTGAGACAGCCTCGTAGTTGCTGCTCGCCATCGGATCGAAGCGCTCGCCGATGGCCGGCGCCTCGCAGGCGAGCCCGTTCGCGGCGGCGTCGAGCTGGCGCTCCGCGTCGCGGATGGACGTGAGGTGCGCGTCGAGGCGCGGGCGGCCCTCCGCGGGCATCCAGCGCCCGAGCGCGCGCAGCTCCTCGCCGACGAGGTCGAGGACGCTCGCGCGCTCGCGGCGGAGGCGCTCGAGGACCACGCGGTCGACGCCGGCGTCCGCGAAGATCCGCTGATACACGTGGAAAGGGTCGTTGTCGGGCGGCACCGGCTCGTTCGCGGCCCGGAACGCGATGCGGTGGCGGTTGTTGCTGCCGATGAGCCGCACCCCGAGCTCGAGCGAGCGCAGGCGCGTGCGGCCCTCGGACGAGCCCGCGATCACCTGGTCGATCGACGGGCCCGCGGCCCAGCCCGTGCGCCCGTGCGCGCAGTCGAGCCCGCCGCAGAAGTCGCCGGGCAGGAGGTTCCACCCGGTGAGCAGGCCGCACGGGCCGCGCTGGTGGCCCCCGTCGTGGCCCAGCCGGCACACCGCCATGTCGATCCCCGAGAGCACCACGATCTCGTCGCGGAGCGCGGCGAACGGCTGGAGGATCTCGCGCAGCTCGAAGTCCGCGTCGGAGCGGCGCCGGCCCCAGCGGCTCCGGATCGTGCCCGAGGGCGTGACGATGCAGGCGAGGCGGATCGGGCGTCGAGGCGGGTCGGCGCGGCCGATCGAGGGGCCGGGCGCCGCGAGCGCCGCCGCGGCGAGCCCGAACCCGCGGAGCCAGGCGCGACGTGTCCACTTCATTTGCTTCATGGATCCCCTCCGCCGGCGCTCGCGCCGCGGAAGAGGAAGGGATCGCTGATCGCGATCGCCACGAGGAGCTCGCGGACGTTCCCGCCGGACGCCGTGAAGCGGCGCTCGACCTCGGCGAGCGCGCACTCGTCGTCGTCCGACTCGAGGCGGCGCAGCGCCCAGCGCCAGACCTGGCGCGTGAAGCAGCTCGACACGTCGGGGCTCGCGGCGAGCCGCCCCGCGAGCTCGACGGTGCCGTCGACCCAGCCGTCGGTATGGCGCGTGCCCACGATCTCGGCGCGGGCGTCGAGGAGGCGCTCCCCCGCGCGCTCACGGTAGCGGCCGATCCCGTCGTAGCGCTCGAAGGTGAAGCCGATCGGGTCCATGAGGTCGTGGCAGCCCGCGCAGACCGGGTCCTCGGCGTGGCGGCGATAGCGCTCGCGCGTGGTGGTCCCCGGCTCGGGCGAGGGCGGCAGGGTCGCGAGGCCGTCCGGTGGGGGGGGGAGCGGGTGGCAGAACAGACGCTCGCGCACGAGCTTGCCGCGGCGCACCGGCGAGCCGTCGTCCGGGAGCGCGCGCTGCGCGAGGATCGCGGGGTGGGTGAGGAGGCCCGCGCGCTGCCCGCGGGGCGCGCGCACTCGCTCGAGCTCCGCGTCCGCGGGCGCCGCGACCCCGAAGATCGGCGCGAGCGCGGGGTCGACGAAGACCTGCTCCGAGGTGAGCAGCTCCGCGAGCGTGCCCTCGGAGTCGAAGACGACGTGCTCGAAGAACCGGCGGATCGAGCGATCCATCGACGCGGCGAGGGCGGGGCTCCACTCCGGATAGACCGCGGGGTCCTTGTCCGCGCCGGTGACCTCGAGCTCGAGCCACTGGCGGACGAAGCGATCCATCGCGTCGCGGGCGCGCGGATCGGAGAGGAGCCGCCGCGCGTGCGCCTCGACCTCGGCGCGGCGCGCGAGCGCGCCGGAGTCGGCCGCGGCGGCGAGCGCGTCGTCGGGTGGGCCGCCGATCAGGAAGTAGCTCAGGCGCGCCGCGCGCTCGTGCGGGCCGAGCGGCACCACGGCGCCCGCCCCCTGGGCGCGCTCCACGAGGTAGAGGAACCGCGGGGACTGGAGCATCGCGGAGATCGCGACGCGCAGGCCCGCGTCGAACCCCCCCTCGGCGGCGCCGGCGCGCCAGGCGG
>JAYRVK010000825.1:0-2586 GCA_041918555.1 Sandaracinaceae bacterium | reverse complement strand
TCCTGGACCGGGGTGGTCGGGACCCCCATCGCGGGGGGGGGGCGCGCCCGCGCGGGGGGCGCGGCGGGGGGGGCGGGCGGGGCGGCGAGAACCAGCGCCAGCGTCTCGTAGGTCGCGGCGAGCCCGGCGTCGTCGCGCGTGCGCCCGTAGATCGTCTCCACCGCGAGCAGCGCGCCGACGTGATCGGGGTGGCGCTCGAACACCGGGCGGAAGGCCTCGAGCGCAGGCGCGACCGCGCCCTGCTGCTCGGAGTGGACGAGCGCAGCACGCAACGATCGTTGCATCTTGAGGAAGGGGTCGGTCTGCGCTCCGGCCTCGGCGTCGAGCGCCTCCGCGAGCGCGTTCCAGTTGCCCGCCTGGGTGAGCAGGCGCTCGCGGGCGTCGAGCGCCGGGTGGTGGAGTGGCGCCTCGTCGATGGCGCGCTCGTAGAGGGCGAGCGCTCGCTCCGCGTCGCCGAGCCGGTCTTCGCAGAGCGCCCCGAGCTCCGTCGCGGCGCGCGCGCGCTCGAGCGGCGTCGCGAGCCGCGCGATGCGCTGCTCGAGCGCGTCGGCGAGCTCGCGCCAGGCCCCCGTGCGCCGGAGCGCCGCGAGCAGCGCCTCGCGCGCGGGCTCGAACACCGGATCGAGCTGGAGCGCCGCGCGGTAGCCCGCGATCGCCCCGGCGTCGTCGCCGATCTGCGTCTCGTGGATCTCCCCGATCCGCTGGTGCAGCCGCACCTTCTCGGCGGCGGTGCTCGTCAGCGGGATCAGCCGTCGGTAGGCCCCGACGAGGTCGCCCCAGCGCCCCGCGTCCGAGAGGAGCTCGGCCAGGGTCTCGAGGCTCGCCCGGTGCTTGGGCTGCTTGGCGAGCAGCGCCTCGAGGGCGTGGAGCGCGGCGGCGGGGTCGCCGCACTCGTACGCCGTCAGGCACGCGGCCCGGTGGAGCAGCGCCGCGGCGCGCGCCGGGTCTCTCGTGAGCTCCGCCTCCTTGCGGAGCGCGGCGACGACCCGCGGGTGCCGCCCGGCGCGCGTCCCCGAGCGCACGATGGCGTGGAGCGCGCCGCGGTGATCGGGCGCGCGCTCGAGGACCCTCCCGTAGGCCTCGATCGCGCCGTCCGGGTCGAGGAGCCGATCCTCGCGCACCGCGCCGAGGCGGAAGAGCCACATGATCGCCTCGTCGTCGTGCGGCGCGTGGGCGATCGCGCGCTCGTAGAGCTCGGCCAGATCCTGCCAGCGCGCGGCCGCCGCGTAGAGCCGCGTCAGGGCCTCGAACGCGCCATGGTGCTCGGGGTCGAGGCCGAGCGCCTTCGCGTGGTGCCGCATCGCGCCGACGGGGTCGCGCAGCTCGCGCTCGAGGAGCGCGCCGATCTTGGCGTACAGCTCGGCGCGCTCGTGCGGGGCGCTGACCCCCAGCTCCACGCGCTTCTCCCAGACCGCGACGACCTCGGCCCAGCGCCCGCCCTTCTCGAGCAAGCGCACCAGCGCGAGCGCGGCCGCGCGGTGCCCGGGGTCTGCGCGCAGCGTCCGCTCGTACCAGCGCTGCGCGCTCGCCGCGTCGTCGAGGAGCTGATCGTAGAGGTGCCCGATGCGATGGCAGAGGCGCGCGGTCTCGTCGGGCTCGCGGACCACGTCGACGAGCAGCGTGAGCGCGTCGATCTCCTCCGCGTGCCGGCCGCTCTCGCGGTGGAGCCGGGCGAGCTCGCGCAGGATCGACGGCTCGCCCGGTGCGGCGTCGAGCGCCTCGCCGAGTGTCTCGACCGCGGCCTCGGCGTCGCCCATGTGGCGCTCTTCGATCCCCGCGATCGTCACCAGCATCGCGAGCCGCGCGTCCGCGTCGTCGCACAGCGAGTGCTCGGTGAGCAGCGCCTCGACGAGCTGTGGCCAACGCTTCTGCGCCGTGCCCAGCCGCTTCACGTGGGCGAGCGCGTCGGTGGCGTGCGGATCGGCCTCGAGCGCCGCCTCGTAGAGCGCGGCCGCCTGCTCGGGGTCGCCGAGGTGCGCCTCGGTGAGGTGCGCGCGGATCGCGGTCCACGCGGCGCGCAGAGCGGGGCTCGTCACGGCGTTCGCGAGCTGCGCGTAGGTCTTCTCGAGCGCGTCCCACGCCTTGTCGCGCCGGAGCGAGCGCTCGATCGCCTTGAGCACGACCACGTTGCCTGGGTCGAGCGCGAGCGCCTCGCGGTATACCGCCAGCGCGGGCCCGCTCTGGCGCAGCTCCTCCTCGAGCAGCCGAGCCTTGCCGTACAGCAGGCGGGCGCGGTCGCGCGGCTCCCGCGTCAGCGCGATCTCCGCGTCGAAGAGAGCGGGGAGGGCCGCGTGCCGGCCCGTCGCCGCGAGCGTGCGGCGGGCGCCCCGGATCGCGGCGCCGTGATCCGGCCGCGCGCGCAGCGCGTCCTGGTAGTGCTGCGCCGCCCGCGCCGGATCCGCGAAGCGCACCTCGTGGAGCCGTCCGAGCTCGTAGTGGAGCTGCGCGGTGCGGTCGGGTCCGACGCGCGCGGCCAGCTGCGCCTCGCACAGATCGCGAAGCGCGAGGTCCGCCTCGCGCGCCTCGTCGCTCGGCGGAGGCATCGCCGTCATCTCGGTCGTCGCCTCCGGCTCCTCGACCGTTGGC
>JAYRVK010000824.1:0-3842 GCA_041918555.1 Sandaracinaceae bacterium | reverse complement strand
GGGTGCTCCTCGCGCTCGCGCTCGGGGGTCGACGAGGCGCGCGCCCGGCCGGGCCGACTCCGGGGCGTCGCATGCAAGTCGCCTTGCTCCTCGACGCGGCGCTCGTCGCGGCCCTCCTCTTCGTCGGCGCCTCCCTCGAGGGCGGGCTGGGCGCGCCCCTCGCGGCGTGGAGCGCGCTCGCCTCCGCGCAGCTCCGCGCGCTCGCGCTCGCGTACGGGTGGGGCGCGCTCGCCCGCGGTGCCTCGCTCGGCGGTGCCATCCTGGGGATCGGGGTCTCGGACGCGGAGGGTCGGCCGCCCGGGGTCGGGCGGGGCCTCGCCGCGCTGATCCTCGCGCCGATCGCGCTCCTCGCCGCGCCGTTCGCGCTCGCCTTCGCGCCGGGGCGCCGGCCCCTGCACCTCGCGTGGACGGGGCTGTTCGGCGTGCCTTCCCCGCGCGGAATTATCTGATAAGGTCCGCGCCGCATGGCCCACGACGAGCATCACACGCCTGGGGAGCCGCCCCCCGTCCGTGACGAGGCGGCGGACTCGCCGCTCTGGCTGCCCGCGGTCGGTCTGTCGCTCCTCGTGCTCGGCGCGATCCTCCTGGTGTGGCGCGCGACGGAGGACGGAGGCCCGGCCTTCGACGTGCACGAGGAGGAGCCCGCCGCGGAGGCGGCCGAGGGCGAGGCGGCCGCCGAGCCCGAGGGGGCAGGCGAGGGCGACGCCCCGAGCGCCGCGCCGGCCGAGGCTCCGGGGCACGAGGGCCACGGTCACTGAGTTCTGTCGCGTCCCTCGCGGGGCGCGTCCGGTTCGCGAAACGGAGGAACGTTCATCGCTATGACCAAGCCGATCCGGCGCGTGGGCGTCGTCGGTTCCGGCGTCATGGGCAGCGGCATCGCCGCGCACATGGCCAACGCCGGGCTCGACGTGTTGTTGCTCGACATCGTCCCGAGGGATCTCGGCGACGCGCAGAGGAAGGACCCGCGCGCGCGCAACCGCATCGCGGCCGACAACCTCGCGGCGACCGTGAAGGCGAGGCCCGCGCTCTTCTTCCACCCGAGCCACGCGGCGCGCGTGAGCGTGGGCAACCTCGAGGACGACCTGCCGAAGCTCGCGGGCTGCGACCTCGTGATCGAGGCCATCGTCGAGAACCTGAAGATCAAGCGCGCCTTCTTCGAGAAGCTCGACGCGGTCGTCGGCGACGACACGCTGGTCGCCTCGAACACGAGCGGCCTGCGCATCGTGGACATGATGGAGGGCCGCGACGCCGCGTTCCGCGAGCGCTTCCTCGTGATGCACTTCTTCAACCCGGTCCGGTACATGAAGCTCCTCGAGCTCGTCCCGGGGCCCGACACCTCGGCCGAGGTGATGGCGCGCGTGACGCGCTTCGGGCGCGACGTGCTCGGCAAGGGCATCGTCGTCGGCAAGGACACGCCGAACTTCGTGGGCAACCGGATCGGCGTGCACTCGATGCTCACCACGATCCACCAGATGGTCGCGGACGGGCTGACCCCGGAGGACGTCGACGAGATCACGGGCCCGCCGATGGGCCACCCGAAGAGCGCCTCGTTCCGCACCGCGGACCTCGTCGGGCTCGACACCTTCGTGCACGTCGCGAAGAACTGCTGGGACGCGCTGCCCGACGACGAGGAGCGCGACGTCTTCCGCGTGCCCGCGTTCGTCGAGGCGATGGTCGAGAAGAAGATCCTCGGCGACAAGACCAAGGGCGGCTTCTACAAGAAGGGCAAGGCGGGCATCGACACGCTCGACCTCGCCACGCTGACGTACCGGCCCAAGGGCGGGGACGAGGCCGTCAACAAGGCTTGCAAGAAGATCGGCCGCATCGCGGACCCGAAGGAGCGCCTCCAGAAGCTCGTCGCCGCCGAGGGCAAGGTCGGCGCCTTCGCGTGGAAGGTGCTCGGCAAGTCGCTCGCGTACTCGGCGCGGCGCATCGGCGAGATCACCGACGACGTGGCCGCCGTCGATGACGCGATGCGCTGGGGCTACAACTGGGAGCTCGGCCCGTTCGAGACGTGGGACGCGCTCGGCTTCGCCGCGACGACCCAGCGGATGCTCGACGAGGGGATCGCGCTGCCGGCGTCGGTCGTGAGGATGAAGGAGCTCGGCGCGACCGGCTTCTACCGCGCGGACGGGGCGGTGTGGGACCTCGCGAAGGGCGCGTACGTCGCGCGCGCGACGGATCCGCGGGAGCGCGGCTGGGAGGTGATGACGCGCGGCAACGCCCCGGTGCTCACCACCAACGGCGGCAAGGCGTTCGACCTCGGCGACGGCGTGCTCGGCGTCACCTTCACGACGCCCTACAACACGATCGACACGGGCTCCGTGCAGATCCTCTGGGACGCAGCGGATCGCGCGGAGCGGGACTTCGAGGCGATCGTGATCTGGAACGAGGGCCCGAACTTCTGCGTCGGCGCGAACCTCGGATCCGTCGTGATGGCGTCCATGCAGAAGCAGTGGGGCGACCTCGCGAACCTCGTCGATCGCTACCAGCGCGCGACGCAGCGGCTGAAGTACGCGGCGGTCCCCGTCGTCGGCGCGCCCTTCGGGATGGCGCTCGGCGGCGGCCTCGAGCTCTGCTTCGGCTGCGACGCGGTGCAGGCCGCGGCCGAGACCTACGCCGGCCTCGTCGAGGTGGGCGTCGGCCTCATCCCCGGCGGCGCGGGCTGCATGAACATGCTCTGGCGCGCGCTCGAGGGCTGGCCCGAGGGGGCGACGCGCAACACCTACGACGTGGTCACGCAGGTGTTCAAGAACATCGCGATGGCGAGCGTCGCGACGAGCGCGACCGAGGCCCAGCACAAGGGCTACTTCCGCTTCTCGGACGGGGTCTCGTTCGACCGCGCGCGCCAGCTCCACGAGGCGAAGCAGCGCGCGATCGGCCTCGCGCGCGGGGGCTACCACCCGGCGCAGCCGCAGGCGCACGTGCTCCCCGGCGAGAGCGGGATCGCCACGCTCGCGATGATGGTCGACACGCTGGTCGCCGGCGGCTACGCGACGGAGTACGACGGCGTGATCGCCAAGCGCCTCGCGCGCGTGCTGTGCGGCGGCGCGAGCGGCGCGACCCACGCGGTCACCGAGGACGAGATGCTCGGCATCGAGAAGGAGGTCTTCCTGTCGCTCTGCGGCGAGGAGCGCTCCATCGCGCGGATGCAACACATGTTGACGACCAACAAGCCCCTGCGGAACTAGGAGTGGGACGATGACCGAAGTCGTGATCGTGGATGCGGTCCGGTCCGCGGTGGGCCGGGCGCACAAGGGCTCGCTGGCGCACACGCGCCCGGACGAGCTCGCGGGGCAGGTGATCGCGGGGCTCCTCGCGAGGAACCCCGCGGTGACGCCGGCGATGGTCGAGGACGTGGTCCTCGGCTGCGCGATGCCCGAGGGCGAGCAGGGCCTCAACGTCGCGCGCGTCGCCGCGATGCTGGGCGGGCTCCCCGAGGAGACGAGCGCGTTCACCATCAACCGCTTCTGCTCGAGCGGCCTTCAGGCCATCGCCAACGCGGCGGGGCACATCCTGCTCGGCTCGCACGACGTGGCGATCGCGGGCGGCCTCGAGTCGATGACGATGGTGCCGATGACCGGCAACAAGCTCAGCGCGTCGCCGGTCGCGATGGAGCGGGTCGCCAGCGTGTACACCCCGATGGGCATCACCGCGGAGAACGTTGCCAAGCGCTTCGAGATCGCGCGCCAGACCCAGGACGAGTTCGCCTACGCGAGCCAGATGAAGGCGAAGAGGGCGCTCGAGTCGGGCGCGTTCGCCGACGAGATCGTGACCGTGAAGGCGACCGGCTACGACGGCGAGGGCGCGCGCGTGGAGCGCGACTTCGCGGTCGACGAGCT
>JAYRVK010000823.1:0-3614 GCA_041918555.1 Sandaracinaceae bacterium | reverse complement strand
GCCGGCCGCGGCAATCTGGCGGCAGACCTTGGCACGAGCACCGGCACGCGGCGGATCAAGCACTACGACATTCGGCTTGGCCAGATGCGCCGGCACATGGTCCAGCGTGCGCGAGACGTCACCCGCGCGGGCGTCCACGTGGATCGGATCGCGAGCGCGTGGCTCATCCGCCGCTTCCTCGATCCGGAGGCCGTGCTGCGCACCGTCCCCGCGAAGGGCTGGGTCCCCGAGCCGGGCGTGATCCGCTTCGACATGGACGGCGGCGAGCACACCCACGAGGGCGACGAGTGCACGTTCGAGGTGCTCTGCCGGCGCTTCGCGCTCGACGAGCCCGGGCTGCGCGCGATCGGCGAGATCGTGCACGACATCGATCTGAAGGACGCGAAGTTCGAGCGGCCCGAGACCGAGGGCGTCGCGACCGCGATCGCGGGGATCGCGCTCGTCCACCGCGGCGACCCGGCGCGGATCGAGGCCGGGAGCGTGCTCTTCGACGCGCTCCATGCGGCGCTCGCGCGGCGTTCGTCGGCACGCGGGGGTCGCAGGCCGTGAGCGAGCAGGACTCGGAGCGCGAGCGACCGCTCGTCCCCTGCACCTCGCGCGACGTCGCGCTCTATTTCCTGCGCCTCGGCGCGCTCGGGTTCGGCGGGCCCGTCGCGCTCGCCGGCTACATGCAGCGCGATCTCGTCGAGCAGAAGCGGTGGATCTCGAAGGAGGAGTACCTCGAGGGCCTCGCGCTCGCGCAGCTCGCGCCGGGACCGCTCGCCGCGCAGCTCGCGATCTACCTCGGCTGGGTGCGCGGCGGGGTGGGGGGGGGGACGCTCGCCGGGCTCGCGTTCGTCCTGCCCTCGTTCCTGATGGTCCTCGGGCTCGCCGCGCTCTACCTCGAGCTCGGCGGGCTGCCGTGGATGCGCGGCGCGTTCTACGGGATCGGCGCGGCGGTGATCGCGATCATGGTCCGCAGCACCTACAAGCTCGGGAAGCTGAGCCTCGGCGCCGACAAGCTGCTCTGGGCCATCGGCGCCGTCAGCGCGGTCGTCACGGCCTGGACCGAGTCCGAGATCGTCTGGCTCTTCCTCGCCGGGGGCGTGCTCGCGATGGTCGTGAAGACCTGGCCCGTGCGCGCGCCCTCGATGGTGATCTTGCTCCCCGAGTGGCTCGTCTCGGGTCTCGCCGGCCCCGCGAGCTCGGGCACGCTCTTCGACGTCACGTGGTACTTCGCCGAGGCGGGCGCGTTCGTGTTCGGCAGCGGGCTCGCCATCGTCCCGTTCCTGCGCGCGGGCGTCGTGGAGCGCTTCGGCTGGCTCGACGATCAGCAGTTCCTCGACGCGGTGGCGGTCGCGATGATCACGCCGGGTCCGGTGGTCATCACCGTCGCGTTCATCGGGTTCCTGACGGCGGGCCTCGCCGGCGCCTGCGTCGCGGCGATCGCCACGTTCTTCCCGTGCTGGCTCTTCACGGTGATCCCGGCCCCGCACTTCAAGAAGTTCGCGCAGAACGCGCGGCTCAAGGCGTTCATCGGAGGCGTCACGGCGGCGGCGACGGGCGCGATCGCCGGCGCGACGTTCGTGCTCGGCCGCCGCGCGATCGTCGACGTCCCCACGATCCTCATCGCGCTCGCCGCGCTCGCGGTGATCGTGCGCTTCAAGAAGGTGAACGAGCCGATGGTGATCGTCGCCACGGGCGCGCTCGGCGTCGCGCTCCGCATGCTCGTCCCGTCGTGACGCCGCGGCGGTCGTCAGGGCTTCTGCGGGATCCCGTCGGCGAGCTCGTAGTAGTCGCCCTTGTCCGCGACGTGGACGTGGATCGCGATCCGGGTCTCGGTCGGTCCGTCGAAGGCGCCCATGGCGATCCCGATCCAATCGCGATGGATCGGATCCCAGAACAGCGACGAGCCGCACGTCGCGCAGAACCCGCGGCGCACCTTCTCCGAGGAGCGGTACCAGCGCACGTGCTCGCCGCCGTGGATCGTCACCCGCTCGCGCGGGACGTCGGTCGACACGAACACGTGCCCCGAGTGCTTGCGGCACTGCGTGCAGTGGCACGCGTCGGGCGGCGGGAGCGCGCCCTCGACCTCGAAGCGGACCGCGCCGCAGAGACAGGACCCGTGGTGCATGCGAGGCGGCTCCCTCCGAGCTGCGCGGCTACCTTACCGCGGATGCGCGCGTGTCAGAGGGCCGCTCCGTGACGTCGCGCCTGCGCGGGCCCATCGCGTGGTGCGTGCTGGCGGCCGCGCTCTTCGGCGCGTCGACGCCGCTCGCCAAGCTGCTCCTCGCGGGCCTCGGGCCGTTCACGCTCGCGGGCCTGTTCTACCTGGGCGGAGCGCTCGCCGTGCTCCCCTTCGCGCGCGGCCCGGGGTCGCCCGAGGCGCGGCGCGCCCGCGGCAACCGCGCGCGGCTCGCGCTCGCGGTCCTCCTCGGAGGGGCCGTCGGGCCGGTCCTCCTGTTCGCCGGTCTCGCGCGCGCGGGCGCGGCGACCGTGGCCCTGCTCCTCAACCTCGAGACGGTGTTCACGGCGCTCTTCGCGCGCGCGTTCTTCGGCGAGAGCCTCGGCGGCCGGGGCCTCGCGGGCGTGGCGCTGGTGATCGCGGCGAGCCTGCTCCTCGCGGTGCCGGTGGCCGACCTCCACGCGGTCGCGCTCACCGCGCCGTCCGTCCTCGCTGTGGCCGGCGCGTGTGCGTGCTGGGGGCTCGACAACAACCTGATCGCCACCGTCGATGGGTTCACGCCCGCGCAGTCGACCGCGGTGAAGGGCCTCGTCGCGGGGACCGCGAACCTCGGGCTGGGCCTCGCCCTCGAGGGGACCCGGCTCGGGCTGCGCGAGGTCGCGTCCGCGCTCGGGGTCGGTGCCCTCGCGTACGGCGCGTCCATCGTGCTCTACGTCGCGGGCGCGCAGCAGCTCGGGGCCACGCGCTCGCAGGCGATCTTCTCGAGCGCCCCGTTCTTCGGCGTCGCGCTCGCGTGGCTCGTGCTCGACGAGCCGCTCGGCATCGCCAGCGCGGTGGCCGGCGGCGCGATGGTCCTCGCGGTCGTGCTCCTGCACTCGGACGTCCACTCGCACGCGCACTCGCACGCGCGGCTCGTCCACACGCACTGGCACCGGCACGACGACGCGCACCACGATCACGAGCACGCGCGCGCGGCGCCGCCCGGCACCTGGCACGCGCACGAGCACGCGCACGAGCCGACGACCCACGAGCATCCGCACCGGCCCGATCTGCACCACCGCCACTGAGCCGCGCCGATGTGGGCGAAGGGCGCCAACGCGCGGGCTCGGGCCCGCTCGGTCATACTCCGTGAGAGAACGGCTGCGTCCTTCCGGCGAGGTCGTCGTCTTGAGGGGCAGGAGGTGACGAGATGACGGAACGGACCGAGGACGAAGTGCGCGCGGCGGTGCGCGAGCAGTACGGGAAGATCGCGCGGTCGGCGACGCCGATGGGCTGCGCGCCGAGCTGCTGCGGGCCGGGCGCCGAGGCGAGCAAGCAGCTCGGCTACTCGGACGAGGACCTTCGGGCGGTGCCGGAGGGCGCGAACATGGGCCTCGGGTGCGGCAATCCGCAGGCGATCGCGGCGCTGAGGAGCGGCGAGACGGTCCTCGACCTCGGCGCGGGCGGCGGC
>JAYRVK010000822.1:0-1798 GCA_041918555.1 Sandaracinaceae bacterium | reverse complement strand
CTCCTCGCGGCGATCGCCGCCGCGCGCGCGGCCGCCCGCGTCGGCCATCTGGTTGAGCGCGTCGCGCAGCGCCGGGATGCCCGCGGTGCTGCCGTAGCGATCCGGCCCGACGATCCCGACCACGAACGTGTCGACGCCGAGGTCGCGGCGGAGCGCGGCGATCGCGCTCACCGTCGCGGGCACGGTGGATCCGCAGTTCGGCTCGGGGAGGCCGTCCGTGAGGAGCACGACGAAGCGCGGGCGCGAGGTGGGCAGCGCCTCGAGGTGCGCGCGCACCGTGCCGATCGCGTCGGGGGTCGGGGTGTCGCCCGCGGCCGGGGCCGCGACCTCGAGGCGCGCGCCGATCGCCGATGCGTTGCCGAAGCCGAGCGAGACGTCGGGCGTGCTCGCGACGCCGCAGTAGAGGCGCTCGTCGCCGCCCGTGCGGAGCGGGAAGGTGAGCAGGCCCGTGTGCAGATCGCCGGTGAGCGGGAGGATGCTCGCCATCGCGTCGCGGAGCTCGGCCCAGCGGCTGCGCGTGGTCCCGGACGCGGGCCACTGCATGCTGCCCGAGCGATCGACCACGAACATCACCTCGCCGTCGGGCGGGACGATCGCCACGTCCTCGGTCCACGGCGTGCAGCACGCCGCGTCGAGCTCGCAGTCCGCGTCGTCGCAGTCCGTCACGCCATCGCAGTCCTCGTCGCGCAGGCCCGTGCAGGCCTCGACGCCCGGGAGCACCGCGCCCATGCACTCGCCCCAGAACGACTCCGCGTCGGAGCCCTCGCAGACCTGCGTGCCCGCGCGGCACTCGCCCACGTCGCGCGTGTCCGCGGGGCCCGCGTAGCAGTCGCGCGCCGCGCCAAACGCGCAGGTGCAGCCCTCGTCGATGAGGCCGTCGCAGTCCTCGTCGCCGGTGCCGTCGCACGACTCGGTCGCGGGCAGCGTCTCGCCTTCGCAGGCGCCCCACGCCGAGCCTTCGTCCGTCGGCACGCAGTGCGTGCGGCCCGCGCGGCAGAGGCCCACGCCCTCGGTGCCCGCGGGGCCCGTGTAGCAGCTCGTCGACTCGTCGAAGAGGCACTCGCAGCCCTCGTCGGTCTCCCCGTCGCAGTCGTTGTCGGTCCCGTCGCAGACCTCCTCGCCCGGGCGGCCGAAGCCCGCGCAGTGATCCCAGGTCCCGAACTCCATCTCGACCACGCAATCCTGGTTGCCCCACACGCACTGCCCGACGCCGGCCTGCGCGGCGTCGCCGAGGAAGCAGCGCTGCTGGTCGCCGGCGGCGCAAACGCAGTCCTCGTCGACCCGCCCGTCGGCGTCGCCGTCGAGCCCATCGCCGCAGGGATCGACCGGCCCGCTCGGCGGATCGCCGCCGTCGTCCTCGGGCGGCTCCGGATCGTAGGGCTGGTCCGAGATCGGATCGCCGCCGGCGGCCGCGCAGCCGCCGAGGGCCGCGACGAGGCAGAGGAGCGAGAGACGAAGCGAGGTGCGCATGGCGCGCCGTCTCAGCAGCCGCCGTGCCACGCGTGCGGACGTGGAACCTCGCGGGTTCCACGGTGGCGACTCGATCCGCCAGGGGTCCTTGGACCGGCCAGTCGATCCGCCGCCCTCGCTCGTACTCTGGCGGACTCGGAGGCTCCGATCGTGCAAGCTTCCGTGCGCGCTACGCGAGGTGCTCCGAGGAGTCCGGTGGTCTGTACTGGGGGGCGCTCGCCGCGCCCCCGTCGCGCGCCAAAGGCGCGCGCATCCCCCGGGGCGAGGGCCGCTCGCTTCGCTCGGGACCCCGCGCTTCGCGCGACCGACGCGAGGCGCGCCGGGTCGG
>JAYRVK010000821.1:0-6092 GCA_041918555.1 Sandaracinaceae bacterium | reverse complement strand
CCTGGTCGGCACCCTGCTCGGAGCGGATCGGATCTGGACGAGCTCGGACACGAGCTGCGTCTACACCTCGCCGGTGCTCGTCCGCTCGCAGGGCCAGGACGCGATCCTCGTGATCGGCGTGGAGGGCGAGCTGCGCCTCCTGGATCCGGACACGGGCGCGGACCTCTTCACCTTCGAGCTCCCGCCCACCCCGCCTGCGAACCTGGTCGGCGTGCTCGCGACCCCCGCGGTCGTCGCCGATCGCTACGCGATCATCGGCTGGTCCGAGATCGTCAGCTCGCCGTGGGACATCCTCGGCTTCTACGTCGGCGTCTTCGACCTCGAGACGCGCGCGATGTCGACCGAGTTCGAGCGCGTCCACGTCCAGGCGAGCGTCCCCGCGCAGGACGAATCCGGCGAGGTCGTGTTCGAGCCGCTCCGCGCGGTGAACCGCGGCGCGATGAAGCACGTCGACGTTCCCGATCGCACGCTCGGCCTCGTCTACGTCTCCTACGGCAACGGCCCGAGCGTGCAGCCGTTCCACGGCTGGGTATTCGAGCTCGACCTCGACGCGTGGCGCACGAGCGGCGCGGCCGCGGCGGTCACGGGCACGCTGCTCACGACCGCCGAGAACGACTGCGGTCCGCCCGGGAACCCGATGACGATGGTCTGCGGCGGCGGCGTGTGGAACGCGGCGGGCCCGACCATCGATCGGCGGCCCGACGGCAGCCACGAGCTCTTCGTCGCGACGGGCAACGGCCGCGTCGACTTCGACGTCGGCGCGTACGCCCACGCGGTGATGCGGGTCGGCCGCGGGCTCGCGTTCGATCGCGCGTGCGACGACGCGCAGTGCGTCCCCTTCGACGAGCTCGATCCCGCGCGCGGCTGTCTCGAGAGCTGCGAGAACGTGTTCATCCCGCGCCTGCCCGAGGGCGCGCCGCCGCTCCTGGAC
This sequence comes from Sandaracinaceae bacterium, assembly GCA_041918555.1. Classification (GTDB taxonomy): domain Bacteria; phylum Myxococcota_A; class Polyangia; order Polyangiales; family Sandaracinaceae; genus JACKEC01. The sequence goes on along the minus strand of JAYRVK010000821.1, from coordinate 5,161 downwards.
GGAGAGGGGCGCTGCGAGGGGCGGACCTTCCTCGAGTGCTACGGCGAGCTCGACGCGGACCTGGGCGCGAACATGCCGGTCGTGTTCGCGGTGCCCGGGGGACCGCGCGTCTTCGTGCAGCCGGGCAAGGACGGCGCGCTCTACCTCGTCGACGCGGAGCACCTCGGGCGCATGTACCAGCGCCTGCAGGTCCTCGACTTCTGCGGGACCATGGAGGACGCGTGCGAGGCGTCGTGGCTCGGCACGTTCGTCACGCACCCCGTCGTCGCCGAGGTCGACGGAGACCCCGTGGTGATCCTCTCGGGGATGATGGGCGACAACACGCATCCGTCGGGCATCGTCGCGGTGCGCGTGACGATGGACGGCGCCACGCCGCGCATGGACCTCCACTGGGAGATGCCCGACTTCGACAGCCCCGAGGCGCTGCGCGCGTTCCGCAACCAGTCGGGGCGCCCGATCCTCGCGGACCTCGGCGGCGAGACCTACGTGTTCGTGGTCGAGACGCGGCGCGGGATCTTCTCGCGGGTCCCGGGGATCGATCCCCCCGGGTACCTGTGGGGCGTGCGCGTGCGGGACGGGGAGCTCGCGCTGCACGCGCCGCTCTCCGGCCCAGGTCAGCGCTTCGCGCTCCCGCTCCTCGTCGGCGATCGGATCTTCGTCGACTCCTGCGACGGCCCCGGCGAGCAACAGGGCCGCGTGGACGCGTTCCAGCTCCGGGTGCTGCCGTGAGGCGGCTCGCCGCGCTCGGTCTCTTCGTCGCCGCGTGCGACGCCGACGCGGGCGCGCCCGACGCAGGCCACGACGCGGCGGTGATCGCCGACGCGGGGCACGACGGAGGACCTCCCTCGACGGCGTGCGCCGCGAGCGGGCTGAGCTGCGAGCCGCTCACCGAGTGGTGCGATCGCGGGGTGGGCCGCTGCCGCGGTCCGGGCCGCTGCATGGCGCGGCCGAGCGCGTGCTCCGATCCCGTCGCGGAGGTGTGCGGCTGCGACGGCGTGACGTACCCGTCGGCGTGCGAGGCGGCGCGCGCCGGGGCCTCGATCGCCGCGGAGGGACCGTGCTGACCGCAATACGACTTGCATGGTTCGGTGCCCTCGCTCTCGCGCTCGCGGGGTGCGACGGCGACCCGCGGCCCGACGGCGGCGCGCCCGACGCGGGGACCGACGCCGGTCCGAGCGACGCGGGCCACGACGCGGGCGTGGACGCGGGCGACTTCGACGCGGGCCCGTGCGAGGCGAGCGCGCTCCCGCCGCTCGGCACGGAGCCGCTCGTCGAGGGCACGACGTTCGCGCTCCCCGTGGGCCTCGTCCAGGCGCCGGGCGACGGCGACACGTTCTACGTGATCGAGCAGGAGGGCCGCATCCTCGTGGTGAGGGGGGGGGGCGTGCTCCCCGAGCCGTTCCTCGACATCCGCGACCGCGTGACGCTGATCGGCGAGCGCGGCCTGCTCGGCCTCGCGTTCCACCCCGACTACGCCGCGAACGGGCGCTTCTTCGTCTACTACTCGGACGGCGATCCGCCGATGGACGATCCCGCCTACAACGTGCTCGCGGAGTACCACCGCGCGCCCGGCGAGCCGTACCGCGCGGACCCGACGGAGATCGTGCGCCTCGTCGAGGTCACGCCCGAGCGCGGCAACCACGCGGGCGGGCACTTCGCGTTCGGACCGGACGGGTACCTCTGGGGCGGGATGGGCGACGGCGCGAGCTGGGGTGAGCTGCCCGACGCGCAGGACGTCACGAACCCGATGGGCGGGTTGCTCCGCCTCGACGTCGACGCGCCGGAGAGGGGCTGGGCGCCCCCGGACAACCCGTTCCCCGCGGGCTACCCGCTCCTCTGGGCGTACGGCCTGCGCAACCCGTGGCGCTGGTCCTTCGATCGCGCGACGGGCGACCTCTTCATCGCGGACGTCGGGCAGTGGCTCTACGAGGAGCTCGACATCGTCCCCGCGGGCACCGCGGGTGGGATGAACTTCGGCTGGCCCGCGTACGAGGCCGACTCGGTGCACGAGGCGATGTACGCCCCGCTGGTCGCCGAGCACCGCGGGCCCGACTACACGATCGCGCGCAACGGCGGTGACCCGTACCAGTCCGCGCCCTGCTCGGTCACCGGCGGCTACGTCTACCGCGGCCGCGACATCCCGGGGCTCCACGGCTACTACCTCTACGGCGACTACTGCGACCTCGACGTGGTCGCGTTCCGCTGGTGCGAGGGGGCGATCGTGGGGCACCAGCGCGTGCCGGATCTGCGTCGCGCCTCGCCCGGCCTCGCCGCGTTCGCCGAGGACCTGCGCGGCGAACTCTACCTCGTCGACAACATGTCGGGCGCGATCGCGAAGATCGTCCCGCGCTGATGCACGGCGCGTTGCACCGCGTCGCACCCGCCCGTCTCGGGCCGAATTCGGGGAGCTGGCCCTCGCCTTGCGATGCGAGAGGTCATGCAGACCAACCACGAAGCGCGCTCCGCGAGCTCCTTCCGCAGCGCCGTCTCCAACCTCAACGGGACCCCCGAGGTCGGCGCCGCCTGGGTCGCCGCGAACCGCGCCGCGATCCGGCTCGTCGACGTGCGCGAGCCGCACGAGCTCACGGGCCCGCTCGGCGTGATCGGCGGCGTCGAGAACGTGCCGCTCGGCGCGGTGCTCGAGCGCGGGCTGCGCGAGGATCCGGCGCGCCCGCTCGTCCTGATCTGCCGGTCCGGGCGCCGCTCGACGCTCGCGGTCGAGGCGCTCCGCGCGCGCGGCCTGCGCGAGGTCGCGTCGGTCGAGGGCGGCATGCTGGCGTGGCACGCGCAGGTGCTCGGCCGCCCCGCGATCGTCGAGGACGAGCGGCGCGCGAACGCGGCGAACCTGCGGGCGGCGATCGACCGCACGAACGGCGTGCCGGAGGTCTCGGCCGGCTGGGTGCGGGAGAACCTCGGCCGCTTCCGGCTCGTCGACGTCCGCGAGGCGGGCGAGCGCATGGGCCCGTTCGGGAAGATCGTGCAGGCCGAGCACGTCCCGCTCGGCGGGCTGATGGCCGCCGCGAAGGCGTGGCCCGAGGATCAGCCGATCGTGATCCACTGCGCGTCCGGCGGCCGCTCCGCGCGCGGCGCGCTCGCGCTCGAGGCCGCGGGCTTCACCGACGTCGCCTCGATGGAGGGCGGCATCATGGTGTGGCGCGCCCTCGGGCTCTGAGCGTCACCAGCGGGCGCGGTGCTCCTCGGCCCAGCCGAGGAGCCCGTCGAGCCGCAGCTCGCCCGCGTCGCTCGCGACCGTGCCTTCGAAGTGCCCGAACGACTGGTGCACCTCCGAGCGCAAGAGGCCGAGCTCGATCCGGCTCGCGCGCTCGTGGAACGGGGTGAACCGCAGCTCCACCGCGCCCGACTCGGTGAAGAGGCGCCACGCGTCGCGGAAGCGCCGCCGATCGTACTCGAAGCGCACGTCCTCGGAGAGCTTGGTGAGCCGTCCGTCGACGACGATCGCGTTCTCGGTGCTCGGCGTGCCGTCGGTCCACTGGCCCCCGAGGTTCAGGCCGACGGTGCGCGCGCCCACACGCCCCGCGGCCGACGCCCAGTTCCACGTGGTCTCGAGCGGCCAGACGCCGCGGCCGAAGTCGAGGCACGCGAACGCGCCCTCGCCGAGCGTGTGCGCGCGGCCGTCGACGACGAGGCGACCCGCCGCGGGGCGCGCCGCGTGCTTGCTCGTGAGCTGGAAGCGCGTCTCGCTCCACGGGACCACGACGCTGAGCGTCTCGTGTCCCTCCGGGAGCGCCGCGAAGACCTCGCCCTCGATGCGTCGCTGGCGAGAGCGGAACGCGAGGCGCGTCCCTCCAACCTCGTCGCGGAACGAGAGCGCGAGGCCGAAGCGATCGAGCGCGATCGCGGCGCGATCCGCGTGCTCGCCCTGCGCGAAGCCGATCGCGAGCGGGATCGCGACCGCGTGGTGGTGCGCGCGCCCGCTCACGCGCTCGAGGAGCCAGAGATCGGCGATGCCGAGGTAGTCGAGGTTCGCGTAGGTGAGGGCCAAGACGAGGTCCTCGCTCGTCACGCACCAGTAGTCCCAGCGCTTCTTGCGCGGCCACGCACCCCGCAAGTTACCTTGCACGATCGGGCGGCGCGCCCAGCCGATCGCGGCCGGGCTCAGGCGACCGTCCTCTCTGCAGAGCCGGACCGGCTCGGTGAGCTCGCGCTCGACGCGGGGGGGCATCGGCGCGCCGTCTACACCGCGGCGGCGTCGAGCCCGAGGGCGCTCGCGACGATGCGGAGCGCGAGCTCCTCGCGCGGGCGCACCTGCCCGTCGGCCACGATCGCCGCGCGCGCGGCGGCGAGGATCGCGTCGACGTTGACGGTCGTTCGGTCGGCCGTCGCGAGCACCGCCATCATCCACGCGGTCGCGCGGTCGAGGTCGTCCTTCATCGCGCGCGCGAGCACCTCGAACGCGCCGCCGTCCCCGCCGATCAGCTCCGTGTAGCGCGCGACCTCGCGCTCCGAGACCTCGTGGTCGTAGGCGGTCACCAGCGCGAAGGCCGCCGTGCGCGCGTGCGTCGTCGGGTCGGCGGTGCACGCGCCGAGGAGCGCGTCGAAGCTGGGCGGATCGTCGGGCACGCGGCGACACGGTACAACGAAGCGCGCGGCCCCGGAACCCGCCACGACCCCTGTACGGATCTGCCGTGGTTCGGGCGCGAAACGATCGAGTACGCTCGGTCGCATGGGGTCGCGGGCCGCCCACCGCCTGCTCATCGTCGCGCTCGCCTGCGGCTGCGGCGGCGCGCCGGGCGCGCGCGCCGCGGGGCCCGCGCCCGCCGCCGCCGATCCCGACGCGCCGCGGTGCGCGGCGGGGCCCTCGACGTTCCGCCGGCTCACGCGCGACGAGTACGACGCGACGGTGCGCGCGCTGTTCGACGACGCGTGCGCGCCCGCCGCCGCGACGTTCCCGGCCGACGAGAACCTCATGGGCTTCGCGATCGGCGCCGCCGTCACGCCCTCCGTCGTCGAACTCTACCGCGACGCGGCCGAGGGCGTCGCCGCGCGCGCGGTGGAGGGGCGCCTCGACGCGCTCGCCGCCCCGTGCGCGGCGTCGCCCCGCGACGAGGCCTGCGCGGCGCGCGTCGTCGAGGACCTCGGCCGCCGCGCGTGGCGCGCGCCGCTCGAGCCGCGCGCGAGCGCGCGCCTCCTCGCCGCCTGG
>JAYRVK010000820.1:0-9289 GCA_041918555.1 Sandaracinaceae bacterium | reverse complement strand
CCGGAGCTGCTCTACAACATCTACATCGCCTACCGCGACGGCGGCGACCTCGAGTCCGCCGCGCGCTCGCTGCGCCAGCTCCTCGAGAGCGACCCGCTCCCCGCGAGCCTCGACCGCGAGCACCTCGGCGCGCGGCTCGAGGCGCTCGAGGACCAGATCCGCGAGCGCCGCGAGCTCGAGGAGCGCGCCAACCAGACGCCCGAGCCGGAGCCCGAGCCCGACCCCACACCGCCGCCCCCGCGCCCGAGCGCGGGGCCGTGGGCGCCTGGCTTCGCGATCGCGGGGGCCGGCGCCGCGCTGGCCGTCGCCGGCGCGGTGATGGGCGGCGTCGCGCTCTCGATGTACTCGGACGTGACCGCGCGCTGCGTCGGAACGGTGTGCCCCGCCGCCACGGAGGGCGATCGCGCGACCGGGCAGGCGCTCACGATCACGACCGACATCCTCCTGCCGGTGGGCGCCGTCTCGGCCGCGACGGGCCTCCTCCTCGCGTTCGTCGTGCAGGAAGGAGACGTCGCAGCGACGCAAGTATCGTTGACGGCGGGGCCCGACGGAGGCGCGCTGGTCGTGACGGGGGGCTTCTGATGCGCGCGCACCTGCGCGGCCTCGCGGCGCTGCTCTCGGGCTGCACCCTCGTGGCGCCCTTCGGGGACCTCACCACCGGTGACGTCGACGGAGGAGCCCGGCGCGACGGTGGGCCGGACCTGTGCCTGATGCGGCCCATGCTCCCGATGGAGGAGCCGCTCCCGATGGGGATGGGGACCGAGGTCTGCAACCGGGTCGACGACGACGGCGACGGGCTCCTCGACACGGACACGCTCGTGGTGGAGCCGGCGCGCGGCTTCCCCGCCATCGATCGCGTGCTCGAGGTGCGCGGGGCGCGGGGCGCCGGCGACCAATCGGTGGCGGTCGTGTACACCGTGGGCGACGGGCTCGCCGACGAGCTCCGCCTCGCGGAGCTGTTCCTCCCGCCCGGCTTCGATCCGGTGATCGGCACGCTGCGGACCGGCGCGATCTCCGGCTTCGACGTCGACCGCGTCCGCGACGGTTACGCCGTGGCGTTCTCCGAGGCCGGCGACGTCCGCTTCGGGCTCGCGCGCGACTGCGACCTCTCCTTCGGCGAGCGCGTGATCAGCCTCGCGAGCGGGGAGTCCGAGCACGTGCGCGTCGCCGCGATCGATCCGCTCACCGTGCTCGTGACGTGGGCGGCCGGCGAGGGCGACGTCGCCGCGGCGATCGTCGAGCTCGACGACGGCATGCCGCGCGTGGGCGCCATGCACCCGAGCCTGCTCGCGGCCATGGGCCTGACCGCCGGTCACGACCCGACCGCGTTCCACGACGGCGCGGGCGTCGGGCAGGTCGCGTTCGCGGCGCGCAATTCGATGGGGCAGGAGGGCGTGTTCCTGCGCCCCGTCGGCACCGTGGTCGGCGCGCTGACCACGGTCGTGCTCGCCAACGCCTTCTTCGGCGCGGGTCCGTTCGCGGATCCGGCCGGCGCGGCGTCGAGCACCGGCGCGCTCTGGGTCGCGCTGGACGAGGAGGCGCCGAGCACCTCCGCCTTCGTCACGGGGAGCGTGGTGTCCGCGCGCCGCTACGGACCGCCCGCGTCGATCCTCGGGATCGCGGCGAGCGACACGGTCGACGTCGGCGTGATGCTGGACTTCGCGGGGAGCCCGCTGATCGAGCGCGTCGGGCCCGAGGTCGGCGGCGACTTCTCGCAGGACACGCGCGGCCTCATGCTCGCCCTCGAGCGCTGGCGCGACCTCGTCGGCGTGCCGCGCGGCCGCACGCGCTACGTGGTCGTCGGCACGCGCGGCGGCGGCGTGCTCGCGGCGCAGCACGTCGGGTGCTTTTGAGTGTTCGAGGTCACCGGGGCCGCACGCGCATCTTCAGGCCGCCGCGCGGCGAGAGCGTGATCCGGCTGTCGATCGCGGGCTCGGTCACGGCCCGAGCATGTCCCGGATCGCTTCCGATGGCTCGGCCGAGGGATTGTTGGCAAGCTGGCCGGGACGAATGGGTGCGGCCGCCGACGAAGTGCCGGGAGCGCACGACGAGCCTGGCGAGACGACCACGGTCGTCGAGCCGGTCGCGGCGTTCCGGGCGGCGCTGATCGCGCGCGACGTCGAGCGCGTGCAAGCGCTCCGCTGGCTCGCCCCGCGACCGCCGGGCGAGCGCGACCTCCTCAGCGACATGGCCGCGGCCGAGGGCATCGGCCGCGCGATCCAGGAGCTCTCGCGGTTCTGGCGGCGCGCCACCGTCCGCCTCGAGCGCGTGCGCGTCGTCGACGTGCACGAGGCCGAGGTCTACGAGCGGCTCTCGCTCCCCTCGGACAGCCTCCCCATCGTCACGCTCTTGCGCCGCGAGTCGGCCGCGGTGCCGTGGAAGGTCGTCTGTACGAACGAGGCCTACGACGAGCGCTGCGTGCTGTGGCTCCCCGTCGGCGCGGCGGGCGTGGACGACGGCGCGCTCAGCCGCGCGCTCCCCGAGGGCAGCGAGCTCCTGATGGACGGCGACTCGGGCGTGCTCGCGCACGGCGCGTGGCTCGTCCACGTGCGCGGCCCGGTCATCCCGACGGAGTGGCCCGAGGGCCTGCCCGGCCAGACGCCGCAGGTGCTCGAGCTCGCGACCGCGCTCGCCCCCGATCCGGGCGCGCGTCGCGAGCAGCTGCGGTGGCTGCTGCGCTGCGCGCGCGCGCTCCTGCCCGAGCTCGGCGGTCACGCGGTGTACCTCAAGCGCGAGCGGCGCGTGATGATGCCCGAGGCGATCGATCGCATCCTCGCGGGCGCGGTGACCCCGGCGCAGGCGGTGAGGTTCTGGGCGCGCGTCGACGCGGGCGAGGGACACGTCCACACCGACGGCCTGCGCCTCCTCGGCCTGCCCGAGATCGAGGCGTCGGAGACGCTCCTCGGCGAGGGCGGCAAGGTGCGCGAGCTCGTCGCGTGGCTCGCCGAGCGCGTGGTGAAGGCCGAGCAGATGGTCGCGCCGGGCACCGAGCTGAGCGTCGGCGATCGTCAGCTCGTGATCGTCGGCGGCCGCCGCGGCTCGCGGCGAGGCCGCTCGTACGGGCGCTGCGGCGCCGTGCGCCTGATCGACGCGGCCGATGTCGTGCGACGCGGCAGCCGGAGCCGCATGCGCGCGCCCGACGGGCTCGCCTGACCGAGAGGAAACGTACGATGACTCATCCGCTCGAAGACGTGATGCGCACGGCCGGGAAGCTCCTGCTGATCGGAGACTCCTCCGAGGATCGGTTCCCGGGCTTCAGCTACCACAACTACGCGCAGGCGAACGTCCCGTTCTACTGCCTCGACCTCGGCGGCCTCACCGAGTCGCGCGGCCCGACCAAGGGCGGCAAGGTCTACACGAAGCTCGAGGACGTCCCCGACGACGTCGGCGACCTCGCGATCGTCTGGGTCAAGCCGCGCAGCGCGAAGCGCGCGGTCGAGCTCGCGCACGAGAAGGGCTGCACGCGCGTGTGGTTCTCGTTCCAGACGGGCCACAAGGACGCGGTCGCGCGCGCGCGCGAGCTCGGCATGGAGGTCGTCGAGATCGGCCGCTGCCCCGTCTACTACATGGAGAAGCCGACGACCGCGTGCAAAGCCCACATCGGGCTCGTGAAGCTCACCGGCGCCTGGTCCAAGCCGCCGCAGACCGACCCCGAGGCGAAGCGCCGCGAGATCTGGTGAGCGCGCCTCACTCGGGCTCGACGAGGTGGAACTTGCGGAAGTCCATCGTAGTCGAGCGGTCCGGGTGGTTCTCCATCACGTCGACGAAGCGGTGACCCTCGAGGAGGTCGTCAGACCAGTACATGTGCCGCGCGTGGATGGTCTGCGAGAAGGTGCCGTCGAGGCCGGTCAGCGCGACGGTGATCCGGATGTCCCCGGCCGTCATGTCCTCGACGCTCATCCCGTGGAGCGGGGAGGTCTCGTCGATGACGTGGAAGACCTGCCACGAGAGGATGAACAGGGGCGTGGAATCGCGGAGGAGCGCGAGGTCGTGGAAGCGGCGCATGCCCTTGCCCTCGGCGCTCACCTCGGTGCGCAGGATGCTGACGCGCATCGAGGCCTCGACGACGTCGTTGCCGCGCTCGTTCGCGACGCGGAACGTCAACGTCCGCTTCCCGTCGCGGGTCTCGATGACGGCCTTGTCGCTGAAGAGGACCCGGGCGTGGGGGCGGGAGAACTTGCTGAAGACGATCCCCGTGAGGACCGCGACGAAGAAGAGGCTCGAGAAGGACTCGGTGACGACCAGGACGTTGCCCAACGTGCCCGTCGAGTACATCGAGCCGTAGCCGATGGTGCCGAAGGTCTGGACGCTGAAGTAGAAGGCTTGCTCGAAGCTGCCGTCGGAGTTGGCGATCGCCCCGGGGAAGACCCAATAGAGTAGTGCGAAAAACGAGTTGACGACGAGGTACACCGCGAGCATCAGCGCGACGACGACCGGCCAGCGCGTCCGGAGCAGGAACGCGTAGATGTCGGTGAACGGCCGCGGGGGCTGGCCGACACGGCGGACGAACGCCGACGGATCCGCGCGGCGCGGCGCGGTCATTTCTTGAGCTTGTCGCGGAGGAGATCGCCGAGGGTGCCCATCGAGCCCTTGGACGACTGCTCCTGGCGGTAGCTGTCGAACACCGCGCGCTCGGCGTCCTCGCGCGCGGCGCGGATCGAGAGGCGCACCCGTCCGTCGGTCGCGTCAACGACCTTTGCGGTGACCACCGCGCCCACCGGGAGCTCCTTGCGCGCGTCGGCGCCGCTCCGCAGGCCGAGCTCGGCCGTCGGGATCAGCCCTCGCCCGCCGCGGCCGCGCGTGCCCTCGATCTGCGCGAAGAGGCCGAAGTGCTCGTGCTTCTCGATCGTCGCCTGCACGATCGCGCCGTACACGGCGCCGCCCGAGGCGCCGGCCTCGCCCGGCGACGCGCCGTGGGGCGCGAGCGTCAGGCTGATGCGCCGCTTGGCCTTGTCGATCGCCTTGGCGACCACGAGGAGCTGCTGGCCGACCTCGACGCCCTCGGAGGCGTGCGTCATGCGCGCGCCGATCTCCGAGACGTGGAGGAGCCCCTCGACCCCGGGCCCGAGGCGCACGAACGCCCCGAACTCCGTGATCCGCGTGACCTGACCCGCGAGGACCTGGCCGATGGGCGCGACCGCCTCGATGCCGTCCCACGGGTCGGTCGCGAGCGCCTTGATCGAGAGCGAGATGCGCAGCTTGTCTCCGTCCGGCTCGAGCTTGGTGATCTTCGCCTCGACCACGTCGCCGACCTTCAGCACGTCCTCCGCGCGCTGGACGCGGTCGTGGCTGAGCTCGCGCATCGGCACGAGGCCCTCGACGCCGCCGAGGTCCACGAACGCGCCGAAGTCGCGGATCTGCGTGACGCGCCCGCGCATCGTCGCGCCGACCTGGAGCTTGCCGAGCAGCGCCTCGCGCGCCTGCCGCTCCTCGCGCTCGAGGAGCTTCCTGCGCGAGAGCACCACGTCGCGCTCCTTGATCTCGGAGACGAGGAACGACAGCGTCTTGCCGACGAACGCGCTCGGGTCCTCGACGTAGCGCTTGTCGAGCTGCGAGAACGGGCAGAAGCCGCGCGCGCCGCCGACCTCGACCTCGGCGCCGCCCTTGTTCACCGCGAGGATCTTCCCCTCGACGGGCACGCCCTGCTCCCACGCGAGCTGGAGCTCCGCGCGGCCCGCGTCCTTGCCGAAGCCCTTCGCGAGCTTCACGCCCGTGTCGTCGGTGCCGATCACGCGGCCGACGATCCGCTCGCCCACCGCGACCTCGCGGCCGAGCTCCATGCGCTCGAAGTAGCCCTGCTGCTTGGCGTCGAGATCGACGAACACCGCGTCGTTCGACACGTGGGCGACGATCGCGTCGACCTCCTCGCCGATCGCGTAGGTCCTCGCGCGGCCGCGCGGCATGTCGCTCTTCGCGAAGAGGTCCGCGAAGCTCTCGTTTCCGCTCTTCGTCATGACCCGGCGATCTACCATGCCCCGTCATGAGCGGCCCCCCGATCGTCTTCCGGTTCGACTTCATCTCCCCGTACGCGTACCTCGCGTGGACGCAGATCCACGCGCTTGCGGCGCGGCACGGGCGGGAGGTCGCGCCGATCCCGATCCTCTTCGCGGGGCTCCTGAACGAGCACGGGACCAAGGGCCCGGCCGAGATCCCGCCCAAGCGCATCTACGTCTTCAAGGACACCTTCCGGCGCGCGCGCCTGCTCGGCGTGCCCTTCGCGCCGCCGCCGACGCACCCGTTCAACCCGCTCCTCGCGCTGCGCGCGGTGCACGCCTCGGGGATGCACCGCGGGCTGATCGACGCGCTCTTCGCGGCGACGTGGGGCGAGGTCGCGCAGAAGGGCATCGAGCACGCGGAGGTCGTGGCGGCGTGCGCCGACGCGGTCGGCCTCGACGGCCGCGCGATCGTGGCCAAGGCGAGCGACCCGGCGATCAAGGAGGCGGTGCGCGCGGCGACGGACTCCGCGATCGCGGCGGGCGTGTTCGGCGTGCCGACGATGACCGTCGGCGACGAGCACTTCTGGGGCACCGACAGCCTGCCGCTGCTCGAGCAGCACCTGCGCGGCGAGGACCCCGTCACGCCCGAGCTCCTCGCCCGCGTGCGCGGGATGCGCGGCTCCGCGAGCCGGTGATTTTCCCCGTCCCCGCGCGCGAACTTCACCACTGGTCCGAGGCCGCGGAGTGCGCAGCTCCTCCTGGGGATCGAACCCTCGGAGGACGGTATGGAGAAGCGACACACGATCTTCATCGTCGTCGTGCTCGGCGTGCTCGCCCTGGGCCTCGCCGGCTACGGCGCGTGCATGATGAACACGAGCGACACGGGGGCCGACCTCGGAGAGGTGCCGGGGCTCCCGGATGCGTCGATGCCGGAGATGCCGCCGGAGGTCGACGACCCGCCGGTGAACCCGGACGAGCTCGGCAACGGGATGCCGGGCGGTGAGCCCGTGATCGTGCCGGGCGACCCGATCGTGCCTGACCTCCCGCCCGGCGAGGTGAACGTGGACCTCCCCGACGAGGCCGCGGACGAGCTGCCGGCCGCCGACGGACGCACCGTCTGCGGAGGCACGACCTGCGCGGCCGACGAGCGCTGCTGCGTGTTCGAGGGGCAGTGCTACCCGCGCACCTGCACCGACTGCTGCTCCGGTGAGGACGACCAGCCGCGGCCGGACGAGACGGTGCGGAATCCTCCCGTCATCGACCCCGCGGCGCGCTGAGTGCCCCTGGGGACGGTCCCAACACTCGCAACTTGCGAGCGCTCGAAAGTTGCGGAAGTTGGGACCGTCCCCGTCACGCGGGCGGGAGCGAGTACGTCAACGTCGCGTGCGCGATCAAGTCGTCGGAGCCGTCGGCCCGGATCGACACCTCGCCCACCGCGAGGCGCTTGCCGAGCTTCAGGAGCCGCGCGTCCGCGACGAGCTCGCCGCGCGCGCAGCCGCGCATGAAGTTGATGCTCAGGCTCGTGGTGACGGCGAGGACCGCGGGGCCGAGCTCCCCGAGCACGGCGAAGAACATCGCCGTGTCGGCGAGCGCCATGAGCGTGGGGCCCGAGACGGAGGGGCCGGGCCGGAGGTGGTCGTCGCGGATCGGCAGGCGCACGCTGGCGGCGCCGCCGCCGACCGACGCGAGCACCCAGCCGAGGCCCCGCGACTGCGGGAACGTCTCGTCCATCAGGCGCTCGATCGCGGCGGCGTCGAGGCCGCTCACTTGCGCTCGAGGCGCTCGACGACCTTCACGTAGGCGGCGCGCGCCGCCTCCGCGCTCATGCCGCGGCGCTTCTCCCACGCGTCGTGCTTCGCGCGCCCGCGCACGTCGAGCAGGCCCGGGCGCTTGCCGGTCACGTCACCCGCGGTCGCCTGCTTGAAGAGCCCGTAGAGCTCGAGCATCTCGCCGTCGGACGGCTTCTTGGGGAGCTTCTGCACGCGATCCGCGGCGGCGTCGAACTCGTCCTTCGTGGCCATGCGCGGCATCGTATCATCCGGCCATGCGCTCACGCTGGCTGCTCGCCGCGCTCGTCGTGCTCGCCCCGGCACCTGTCAATGTGTTTTGCGGGTTCTACGTTGCCGGTGCCGAGACCGAGCTCTTCAACGACGCGACGAACGTGGTGCTGATGCGCCACGGAGACACCACGATCCTGTCGATGCAGAACGACTACCGCGGCCCGCCCGAGGACTTCGCGATGGTCATCCCAGTGCCCGTGGTGCTCACCGCCGACGACGTGAAGACGCTCCCGCGCGACGTGTTCGCGCGCGTCGACCGCCTCGCCGCGCCGCGGCTCGTCGAGTACTGGGAGCAGGATCCCTGCGCGTCGAACGAGCTCGACGACTCGCTCGAGGGCCTCGGGCTCCAGGGCCTCGGCCGCGGCGGGGGCGGCGCCGGCGAGGGCACGATCGGCCTCGGGGTCACCGTCGAGGCGGAGTTCGCGGTCGGCGAGTACGACGTCGTGATCCTGAGCGCGGAGGACTCGACCGGCCTCGAGACGTGGCTGCGTGCGAACGACTACCACATCCCCGCGGGCGCGGCGGCGGCGCTGCGGCCCTACGTCGAGGCCGACACGAAGTTCTTCGTCGCGCGCGTCGACGTCGAGCGCGTGACGTTCGAGAGCGGCCGCGCGGTGCTCAGCCCGCTCCGCGTGCAGTACCCGTCCGAGCGCTTCGAGCTCCCGGTGCGGCTCGGCCTCCTCAACTCGGCGGGCACGCAAGACCTCGTGATCCACGTGCTCGCGGTGAGCCAGCGCTTCGAGGTCGCGAACTACCCGAACGTGACGATCCCGACCAACCTCGACGTCGACGACGCGGTGCGCGAGCGCTTCGGCGCGTTCTACGCGGCGCTCTTCGACGCGGCCGTCGAGCGCAACCCCGGCGCCGTGGTCACCGAGTACGCGTGGCCCACGGCGAGCTGCGATCCGTGCCCGGGTGATGTGTGGGGCTTGCCGCCGTCCGACCTCTACCTCCTCGGCGGCGACGCGCTCGGCGCCCCCAATCCGAGCGCGGACGCATCGATCGGGCTGGGAGACATCCGCCGCATCGGCCGCGGTGGAGGCCGTCCCGCGCCGGCGCCGACGTCGGCGGCCGCGCCGACGAATCCAGGGCTCCTCGGCCAGCCCTGGGTGCTCACCCGTCTGCACTACCGCTACGGGCCGAGCGGGCTCGCCGACGACCTCGTCTTCCGGCCCGCGCCCGCGATCGTCGGCGGGCGTGAGGAGCGGGACGACGCCGGGCGGCTCTCGATCGAGGCCCGCCCCGATCCGATGAACGCGTTCCAGGCGCGCTACGCGATCCGGCACGCGTGGG
>JAYRVK010000819.1:0-10917 GCA_041918555.1 Sandaracinaceae bacterium | reverse complement strand
GGCAGCGCGCTCGCGACCGGCTGGATCGCCGCGCAGTACGGGCTCCGGCCGGAGCCCGTCTACCTCGGGATCGGCTTCGTCGCGGTCGGGCTCCTCCTCTCGGCGCTCGCCGTGCGCGAGACCAAGCACCACGTCGGCGTGGAGTCGCGGCTCGCGGGCGAGCTCCCTCCCGAGGGCGTCCCCTCGCCGCGGGAGGTCTTCTGGCGCACGACGCTCCTCGATCGCGATCTCTCGAGCGCCACGCAGGCCGGCCTCGTCAACAACCTGAACGACGGCATGGCGTGGGGCCTCTTCCCGCTCTTCTTCGTCGCCGCGCGGCTGAGCCTCGAGGAGATCGGCGTGCTCGCCGCGATCTACCCCGCGACGCAGGGCGTGGGGCAGCTCCTCACGGGCGCGTGGTCGGACCGCGTCGGGCGCAAGTGGCTCATCGCCGCGGGGATGGCGGTGCAGGCGGTCGGGATCGGCGTGGTGGTGCGCTCGAGCGGCTTCTCGGGCTTCGCGCTCGGCGCGGCGCTCCTCGGCGTGGGCACCGCGATGGTGTACCCGACGCTGCTCGCGGCGATCGGCGACGTCGCGCACCCGAGCTGGCGCGCGTCGTCGGTCGGCGTGTACCGGCTGTGGCGCGACCTCGGCTACGCGATCGGCGCGGTCCTCGCGGGCGTGACCGCCGACGCGCTCGGGCTCTCGGCGGCGATGTGGATCGTGGCCGCGCTGACCCTCGCGTCGGGGCTCGTCGTCGCGGTGCGGATGAAGGAGACCCTGCGCCGCACGGCGGCGATCACGACCACCGCGCGCTCGTGCGTCGAGGTGACCGAGCTGCGCGCGCTCGCGAACGCGGTCGTCGTCGACGTGCGATCGCCCGAGGAGTTCGCGGCAGGCCACGTCGAGGGCGCGATCAACATCCCGCTCGACGCCCTGGTGACCCAGACCTCGACGCTGCCGAGGGACGCGGCGGTCGTCACCGTGTGCGGGAAAGGCGGCGGGCGCTCGGAGCGCGCGGCGCTCGAGCTGCGCGCGCTCGGCTTCTCATCGGCCCGGTCGCTCTGCGGCGGGACCCGGGCCTGGACGGAGCTCGCCGCCGGAGGATCGTGACCATGGGCAAGACGCTCTTCATCCTGAACGACGCACCGTACGGCACCGAGCGCAGCTACAACGCGCTCCGGCTCGCCGGCTCGCTCTCGAAGCGCGACGGCGAGGACGTGAAGATCTTCCTCATCGGCGACGCGGCCGCGTGCGCGAAGGCGCCCCAGAAGGTGCCGTCGGGCTACTACAACATCGAGGTGATGCTGAAGGCGCCCGCTCGTCACGGCGCGGAGATCGGCGTCTGCGGCACATGCATGGAGGCCCGCGGCATCGCGGACTCCGAGCTCGCCGAGGGCACCAGGCGCGGCACGCTCGAGGAGCTCACGACGTGGACGCAGTGGGCCGAGAGGACGCTGGTGTTCTGATGGGCGACGCGAAGACCGTGCTCGTTCTCGGCGGCGGCGTCGGTGGGCTCGTCGCGGCGCGCGAGCTCCGCAAGCGCCTCCCGCGCCGTCATCGCGTCGTCCTCGTCGACCGTGAGCGCGATCACCTGTTCGCGCCGTCGCTCCTGTGGCTGCTCGTGGGCCGGCGCGAGGCGGAGGCGATCAAGCGCCCGCTCGCGCGGCTCGCGCGCAAGGGCATCGAGGTCCGGCGCGGTGAGATCGAGCGCATCGATCCGGCCCGGCGTGCCGTCACCGTCTCGGGCGAGGAGATCGTCGCGGACCACGTGGTCGTCTCGCTCGGTGCGGAGCTCGCGCCGGAGACGGTCCCCGGCCTCGCGGAGGCGGGCCACGACCTCTACACCCTGAGCGGCGCCGAGAGCCTGCGCGCCTCCCTCGCGTCGCTCCAGCGCGGGCGCGTCGTGGTGATGACCGCGGCGCCCGCCTACAAGTGCCCGGCGGCGCCGTACGAGGCGGCGCTCCTCATCGACGCCCACTTCCGCGAGCGCGGGCTCCGCGGAGCGGTCGAGGTCGAGGTGTTCGCCGCGGAGCCCGGCCCGATGGGCGTGGCCGGGCCCGAGATGTCGGGCGCGGTTCGCCGGATGCTCGCCGAGCGGAACATCCCGTACCAACCCGGGCACCAAGTCACTCGCGTCGACGCGAGCGGGAAGAAGATCCTCTTCGCGAACGGCGCGGAAGCCGGCTTCGACGTGCTCGCGTTCGTGCCGCCGCACCGCGCCCCGCGGGTCGTGCGAGAGAGCCCGCTCGCGAGCGAGAGCGGCTGGGTGAGCGTCGACCGGCACACGCTCGAGACGCGCTCTCCCGGCGTCTTCGCGATCGGTGACGTGGTCTCGATCCCGCTCGAGATGGGCAAGCCGCTCCCGAAGGCCGGTGTCTTCGCGCACGGCGAGGCGATCGTCGTGGCGAAGAACATCGGCGCTGCGATCTCAGGCCGAGCGGCGTCGGCGCGATTCGACGGACACGGCGAGTGCTTCATCGAGGTCGGCGGCGGCAAGGCCGGCTTCGGCGGTGGAGACTTCTACGCGGAGCCGACGCCCGTCGTCAGGGTCCGTCCACCGAGCTGGCGGTGGCACCTCGGCAAGGTCCTGTTCGAGAAGTCGTGGCTGTATCTGAAGGTGTAGAACGCATCATGCGCGCCGCGCGGAGCCTCCTCGACTGCATCGGACGCACGCCGCTCGTGCCGCTCGCGCGGATCGCGAGGGGCCTGCCGGTCCCCGTGCTCGCGAAGTGCGAGCACCTCAACCCCGGCGGCTCGATCAAGGACCGCCTCGCGCTCGCCATCGTAGACGACGCCGAGCAGCGCGGCGTGCTGCGGCCGGGCATGACGCTGATCGAGGCGACGGCGGGCAACACCGGCGTGGGCCTCGCGCTCGTCGCGGCCGCGCGCGGCTACGCGCTCGTGTGCGTGATGCCGGAGAAGATGTCGATCGACAAGCGCGTCGCGCTCGAGGCGATGGGCGCGCGCGTGGTGATCACGCCGAACGCGCCGCCGTCGAGCCCTGACAACTTCCGTTGCGTCGCGCGACGGATGGCGGGCGAAGAAGGGTGGTTTCTCACCGATCAGTTCGAGAACCCGGCGAACGCGCGGATCCACGAGGAGACGACGGGCGAGGAGATCCTCGCGCAGACGGGCGGCCGGGTCGGGGCCTTCGTCGCGGGCGCGGGGACGGGCGGCACGATCAGCGGCGTCGGGCGCCGGTTGAAGTCGGTGCTCCCGAGCGTCCGCGTCGTGCTCGCGGATCCCGTCGGGTCCGCGCTCGCCGACTGGGTCGAGACGGGCGTCCTCGGCGCCGACGGCGCGTACGCGGTCGAGGGCATCGGCGCGAGCGAGGCGCCGAAGAACCTGCATCGCGAGGTGATCGACGGCGCGGAGCGCGTGACCGACGAGGAGAGCTTCGCGATGGTGAAGCGCCTCGTGCGCGAGGAGGGCCTGCTCGTCGGCGGCTCGTCCGGCACGAACGTCGTCGCCGCGCTGCGCCTCGCCGCGCGCGGCGAGCTCGAGGGGCCCGTCGTCACGGTGCTGCCCGACGGCTGGGACCGCTACCGCGCCAAGCCGTGGATGCAGGGGTGGGGACCGTGATCCACGCCCCCCCGCTCAACCCCCGGCCGCGGCCGCGATCGCGGCCGCCATCGCGACGCGGTGGTCCGTCTGCCACGGCGGGCCGAGCGCCCGTCGCGGCGCGGCGAGGAGGGCCTCGACGTCGTCGCGGCCGAGCGCGCGGGCGGCGGCGGCGAGGACGGTCTTGGTCTCGTACCACTCGACGCCCCAGCCGCGCGCGAGCGCGGCCGCGGCGATCGCCTCGCGGAACATCGCGCCGTCTGCCGCGCACTGCGCGCGGTAGTCCTCGATGCGCTCCTCCACGGTGGGCGGGAGCGACGGCAAGCGGCGGAGCGCGACCGTGGCGACGTCGACCCGCAGCCCGCGCGCCAGCGCGTCGAGCGCCTCGCGCGCGTGGGCGTAGGCGGACTCGCGCACCCGCTCGATCAGCGCGACGCCCTCCGGCCGCGGGAGCGCCTGCGCCTCGTGGTGATGGGGCAAGCACGGCAGCCCGGGGGCGAGGAGCGCGACGCGGCGCCGATCGATCACGCGCGCGTCGGGCGCGACGGTGACGAGGACGGCCCAGCCCGCGTGATCCGCGACGCCGATGCCCACGCGGCGCGCGAAGACCGGCGGATCCTCGGCGTGCAGCGTGGCGACGGCCTCCGCGATCACCTGGTGCAGCGTGACGGCCTCGCCGTGCCAGCGCCGCAGGGCGCGCAGGAACCGGAAGTCCAGGGTGAGCCGCAGCTCGCGCAGCTCGTGCGCGTCGTGCGCGGGCGAGAGGGGGAAGTCCTCGAGGAGCGGGACGTCGCCGCCCTCGCCCGGGGCGAGCTCGCCGTCGAGCGCTTCGTCGAGCGCGTCGGGCTCGCCCTCGCCGGCGGCGAAGAGCCGGTTGACGGCGCGCCCGCGCACGAGGCGCGCGTCGTCGCCGAGCGCGGAGTGGAGGAACAGCGCAAGTAACTTTGCGCGCTCGTGCGAGCGCGCGTCGAGGGTCATCGTCCCCTCGCTCGGGAACCGGAGCGTGCCCGCGACATCGCGCGCCTCGGTCGCGCCGAGCCGCCCCTCGAGCTCGCCGGCGAGCCAGACGCGGAGCGTCCCCTCGCGCGCGTCCGGCCCGACGCACGCGAGCTCGGTGAGCTTCTGTTTCGCCCACGCGATCGAGGGCACGGCGTAGGAGAGCCTCACCGGCTGATAGGGCTCGCCGGTCGGCGTGACGAGGAGGGCCCGCGCGGACATGGGGCGACGATGCCACGGGCGGAGCCGGACGGGATCCCTCGGGGATTCAGCCCTCGAGGAGCGCGGGGTCGCACCGTCTCGGTCGCCTCGTCGGCCTACCACGAGCCCTGGTCCCACTCCACGATCGGCCAGCGCCTCGCGGTCGCGTGGCGTCTCAAGCGAGGGTCGGGGTCGACGACGAACGGACGGCTCACGGCCTCGAGCAGCGGCAGATCGCTGTAGCTGTCGGAGTAGAACGCGCAGTCCTCGAGCGCGACGCCGCGCGCCCTCGCGGCGCGCTCGGCGTGGAAGATCTTGCCGAGGCCCGTGCACAGGGGCTCCTCGCACTCGCCCGTCAACTTCCCTTGCTCGGTCATCATCTCCGGTGCGAGCGCCGCGTCGAGCGCGAGCTCGCGCGCGGCCAGGCGCGCCATGAACGGGGTCGACGAGGTGATCAGGATGGCCGCCTCGCCGGCGGCGCGGTGCTCCTCGACGGCCCGCCGCGCGCCGGGGCGGATCGTGCGGCGCACCTCGTCGGACCATAGCTCCTCGTACCAGGCCTCGACCTCCTCCACGCGGGCGCCGCGCGACATCCGCGCGCCGACGCGGATGAGCTCGCCCGCGTCGGCGAGGCCGAGGTGGTAGCGCGCGAACCCGACGCCGGCGCGGAGCAGCGACAGCGGTCCGATCCGTCCGTCGCGCCGCAGCCGCCGGAACACGAGCGGCGCGGAGTTGATCGAGAGGATCGTCTTGTCGAGGTCGAAGAACGCGATCGCGCGCATGGCCTGGCTCACCGCCGGAACTGCAGGTAGTCGTCGCCGCGCCGCAGCGTGATGCGGCTCGCGACGAGGTGCTCGCCGGGGGAGACCTCGACCCAGCCGCTCGACTCCTCGAACTTCTCGGTGCCCGGGCCGTCGACCACGAGCGCCGCGCCGCCGCCGGCCTTCGCGACGATGCGCGCGTCGTCCGCGAGCCCACGCAGCGAGGGTAACGGTGAGCGCGGCCCGCCGAGGTGGAGCGCGGCGTCCTTGCGGAAGCGGCGCTTGGTCTCGGGGAACTCCTCGAGCGTGTGCCAGCCCTCGTCGCCCTGCTTCACGCGCAGGAGGCCCTCGTGACGGTCCGCCCACACGATGACCGCGCCCGGGCGGAACCGCGCGGGCGACACGAAGCCGCGCACGATCCAGAGGAGGAGCAGCACGCCGAGGGCGACCGCAGTCCACGTGGCGATGGTCTTCCCGGGGCACGTCCACCAGCCGGCGTCGAGCACGACGACCTCGAGCGGGACGCGCAGCCCGGGCCCCTCGGGCCCCTCGAGCACGAGGGTGCCCGCGTGCGTCTCCTCCGCGCAGCAGTCTCCCGCCTCGGCGCTCACGCGCAGCGCGATCGTGCGCGTCTCTGCGTCGGCCCGCGCGCGCGTCTCCGCCTCGGCGGGCGCGACCTCGAGGTCCTCGGCCTCGAGCTCGACGCGCGCGCGGACGACGCCCGGCGCGATGGGACCGGGCACGGTGACCTCGGTGGTGCCGCGCTCGCCCTGCATCACCGTGACGCGCACGGGCTCCGCGCGCGCGTAGCGCAGCGTCGCGCGGAGCGGCACCGCGCGCTCGGGCACCTCGCCCTCGGGATGGATGAGGAGGCGGAGCTGCACGGGGAGCGGGCGTCCGTCGCCCAGCGCGGGGCAGAACGCGGTCGCGTGCACGTTGACCTGCACCGTGAAGGGGTCGGTGAGGGCCACGCGATCCGTCTCGGGGACGCAGCGCAGGCACTCGGCGGCGGCCGCGTCCCCCTCGATCGCGCACGTGATCGCGGCGTGCGAGTCCGCCTCGAACGCGCCGCTCACCACGAGGGCGACGTCGCGCGACGTCTCCTCGGGGAGCGTCCCGAGGGCGACCTCCTGGATCGGCCGCGCAGGCTCCGTAGCGAGGGCCACGCGGTGGATCCCGAAGGACACCGCGCTGAACGCGCGCGTCAGCGCGATCGGCGCGGCCATGCCGGGCCCCGCGGCGCGGAACGCGCGCTCGTGCCGGCCGAGCGGGATCTCGGCGCCGAGCTGCGCGTGGAACGTTCCATCGGGCCCCGCCTGCATCGCGGTCGCGTCAAAACAACTTGTGTTCGTGCAGAGCTCGATCGCGAACGCGAAGGAGCGGGTCGGGTGGATCGTCTCCCCGCGGTCGCCGACGAGGCGCGCCCACGCGCACGCGGGCTGGCCGGCGCGCACCGTGCGCTCGTGGCTCCACGGGAGCTCCGGCATCTCGCCGCAGGGCGCGACGATCGCCTCGACCCGGAGCCGCCCGTACACCGGGATCACGAGCACCTCGGCGCCCGCGGTGGGGCTCCGGACCGCGTAGGGCACCTCGCCCGGTCCGTCGGCCGCGGTGCGCAGGCTCCACCGGTAGCGCGGGTGGCGGTACGTCGGCCCGCCCGGGAGCGCGGAGCCCGCGCCCTGCTCCACGCGCTCGAGCGCGATGCGCTCCGCGCCCTGCTCCTGGATCGCGAGCACGCGCACGGTGCGCGCGCCGGCGAAGGTGCGCTCGAGGCCAACGCGGCCGCCGTCGTCGTAGCGCAGGCCGCGGCTGAACGAGAGCACCTCCGCGAACGCTCGGAGCAGCGAGCGCGCGTCGAAGGCGACGGTCGCGTCCTCGGTCCAGCCGGTGGCGCGCGCCATCTCGACGAGCGCGGGGTCGGGCCGCTCGCGCCCCTCGCGCATGAGGAGCACGAACCGGAAGCGGCCCTCGCGGTGCGCGCGGAGCCCCGCGAGCCACGCGTCGGCGGCGTCCAGCGCGCCCTCGTTGCAGGCGCCGTCGGTGAGGAGCAAGAGCGTCTGCGGTGCTCCCGCCGCGGACATCGACTCGAGGATCGAGCGCGCGCGGGTCAGCGCGTCGCGGCACGGGGTCGCGCCGTCGTGGCGCTCGAGGTTCGGCACCCCGATCGGCCGCGCGCCCTCGGCGCCGTCGCGCCCCTCCAGCACCTCGCGCGGCGAGCGGAACGAAGGGCCCGCGACCGCGCCGCTCGCGAGCTCGTTGAGCCCCGCGAGCATGACTTGGTCACCGTCCTCGAGGGCGCCGACGAACGCGAGCGCGGCCATCTCGACGAGGCGCGTCGGATCGGACTGGTCCATCGAGCCCGAGTCGTCCAGGACCAGGAGGTACTGCCCATACGACGCGGTCTGCGCGGCGGCGGGCGACGCGAGGCCGAGCGACGCGAGGAACAGAGCGAGGAGCGGGCGGCGCATCCCGCCGCGACGGTAGCGCGCAATCGTCGGGAGCACAGCAATTCCCCGAGCCGCAGGCGGCGTCTTGAGCCCGCGCCGCCCGCGAGCGAGACTCGGGGACATGGCGATACCCTGCACACGACTCCTCTTCACGGGCGCGGCGCTGGCCGCGATGCTCTCGGCCTGCGACGGCAGCTCGCCCCCCATGAACGACGCTGGATCGCTCGCGGACGCCGGCGCCGGGCTCGACGCGGGCTCCGGCACCGGCGTCGACGCCGGGGCGCCGGCGGATGGTGGCGGCGGCGCCGAGGATCTCGCGGCGCTGTGTGGTCTGCCCGTCACGCTCACGCTGATCGACGTCGGCGCCTACGGGCTCGCCGCCTACTTCAACTACTTGCCCGCATTCGGGAGCAGCATGGCGCAGTGCGACGTGCGCGCCGACCACGAGTTCGACTCGGGGATTCCGACGCTCCGGTTCTCTCGGATCGAGACCGGCACGGTCGCTTGGGTCAGCACGAACTACACCCTCGAGTCGCCGGCCACCACCGACTCACCGGTGCCGGTCCCGGCCGGCGTCGAGCAGCACTTCCGCATGTCGAGCTCCGACGGGACGCTCGAGATCGTGTTCACGCTCACCGACGACATGGTCACGGTTCACTCAGCGACGTTCACGCCGGCCGGTTGAGCCCGACGATCGGAGCTTCGGGGCACGGCCGCCTCTTCGCGCGGCCCCGGCGCCAGCGTAGGATCGCCGTCGTGCTCCGCGGTCCGACGCTCGCGCGCCTGACGTGCCTCTGCCTCGGGGTCGCGCTCGGCGCGTGCGAGGGCAGCGGCACGCTCGTCGTCCAGGTGCGGACCGATCTCGCGCCCGGCTCGGAGTTCGCGCGCGTCGCGACGACCCTCACGCCGCTCGCCGGCGGAGCGCCACGCGAGCTGACCGCGGAGATCGGCGACCCCTCGACGTGGGGGCGGGGGGTGCGGGTCGCCGAGGTCGCGGGCCTCGCGCGCGGGGAGTACCGCCTGCGCGTGCGCGCCGAGCGCGCGGACGGCGCGGTCGTCGTCGAGCGTCCCGTGCGCGTCACGCTCGACGAGGCGCTCGAGACGGTCACGGTGCTCCTCACGCGGAGCTGCGAGGGGGTCGAGTGCCCGGCCGCCGACGGAGACCCGACCGCGGCGGCGTGCCTCGGGGGTCGCTGCGTCGACGAGCGCTGCGTGGAGGAGGACGCGCCCGAGTGCGGCGCGCCCGAGTGCACTGGCGACGCGCAGTGCGACGCGGGCGGCCTTGCCTGCGCCGTCGCGCGCTGCGAGGCGTCCGGCACGTGCTTCGCCGAGCCCGATCACGGCCTCTGCGGCGAGGGCGCGGTGTGTGGGCCGGCAGGGTGCCAGCCGACGGCGTCCACGAGCTGCGATCCCCTGCCGGATCCCACCGGCACCGTCGTGACCGCGCGCCCGGGCGACGACCTCGCCGCGATCGTCGCGTCGGCCGCCGCGGACGAGACGATCCTCCTCGAGGACGGCGTGTACGCCTGGACCGGCGCTCTCGTCATCGCCCAGCCCGGGCTCACGATCCGCGGCGCGTCCGGCGACCCGGCGGCCGTGATGATCGACGGCGAGTACCGCGCGAGCGAGATGATCTACGTGCGCGCCAGCCGCTTCACGCTCGCGCACCTCACGCTCGCGCGCGCGACCGATCACCACGTGCGCGTCTCGCCCGCCGGCCGGATCAACGGCCTGCGCTTCCACGACGTGCACTTCGTCGACGCGGGGCAGACCATGTTGCGCGTCTCCTCGGACCCCGCGACCGGCGCGTACGCCGACGGCGGCGTCGTGGAGTGCAGCCGGTTCGAGCTCACCGACGCGGGGCGCGCGATGGCGCTCGCGCTCAACGGCGGCGAGTGCTTCACCGGCGGCGTGCACCTCGAGGCCACGCTCGGTTGGCTCGTCACGCGGAGCGCGTTCGTGGGCTTCCACTGCGGGGACGCAGGCCTCGGGGCCCACGCGATCCA
The DNA here is from genome assembly GCA_041918555.1 of Sandaracinaceae bacterium. Classification (GTDB taxonomy): domain Bacteria; phylum Myxococcota_A; class Polyangia; order Polyangiales; family Sandaracinaceae; genus JACKEC01. Next base: position 963 of record JAYRVK010000819.1, on the reverse strand, counting down.
GGCGGTCCACGGGGCGCGCGGCACCGGGGTCGAGCGCACGCTCTTCCGCAACTGCGCGCGCGCGATCGCGTTCGGCCTCGGCGAGACCACCATCGACCGCGTCTACGCGGACGATCCCTACCCCGGGATCTCGCCGATCGCCCAAATCGACGGGTTGCTCCGCAACAACGTCATCTACACGGACGACGGCCACTTCGACACGGGGATCTCGCTGTGGTACGCGCACGGCGCCCGCGTGTTCCACAACACGTTCGTCACCGTCGGCGGCCCCGCTTTCGCGTCGATCGACGCGCGATACGCCACGACGAACGCGATCGTGGCGAACAACCTCCTCGCCGACGGGCTCGCGCAGCGCGACGGCGCGGTCGCGACCGAGATCACGAACGGGGTCGTGCTCGCGCTCGACCACTTCGGCGACTCGACGGGGGGGGACTTCCACCTCACCGCCGACGCGACCGAGGCCCTCGACCGGGGGACCGTGATCGTCGACTCCGGCCTCGACATCGACGGGCAGCCGCACGATCGCGGCGCGGCGCCCGATCTCGGGGCCGACGAGCGTTGAGCAGGAGGAGCGCGATGCGACGGTTGACGTGTGAGGAGGGTGGCTCGTCGAAGTTCTGGGAGGGCGGCGTCGAGGGCGCCACGCTGACCGTTCGCTTCGGCAAGATCGGCACGGCCGGTCAGACCAAGGAGAAGTCGTTCCGCGACGCGGCCGCCGCGCAGAAGGAGCTCGAGAGGCTCGTCCGCGAGAAGCTCGGGAAGGGCTACGTCGACGCGGCGCCGGCCACGGCCGCGAAGAAGCCGGCGAAGAAGAAGAGCACGGCCGAGGGTTTCCCCTTCCTCTTCTTCGGGCGCCGTCCGGGCGACTGGGCCTCGGGCGCGAACCTGGGCCACGCCTACGAGCTGCGCTTCGCGTCGCCGCCCGGCGCGAAGGCGCGCGCCGCGATCGCGCGGGCCTTCGAG
>JAYRVK010000818.1:0-2312 GCA_041918555.1 Sandaracinaceae bacterium | reverse complement strand
CGCATCGAAGGCGTCGCGCACCGCGCCATACGCGTGCGCGTCGCGATCGCGATCCACGCGGAGGTTCCACTCGATCCCGCTTCCGAGCGCGGCCCAGGAGAGGTTGCTGCTGCCGACGAACGCCGTTCCGAAGGCTGGGCCCTCGAATCGCCAGGCCTTCGGGTGGAACGAGCGCACACCCGGGGGGAGCGTCTCCACCTCGACGACGCGCGTCGCCAACGTTCCGGTGGGCTCGCTCGGCGCCGGCGGTTCCGTTGTCTCTTCTTCGTCGTCCGTCGGGAGCGGTGCGGCGGCCTGCCAGTCCACGAGCGTCTCGAGCGCGGCCACCTGGGTGATGCCGAGGTAGTCGCCGGTGACGAGCCTCACGGTCGCGCCGCGTGCGACGGCACGCTCCACGGGCTCGCGCAGCCGATCGAGGCCGCTCGTCTGCACGAAGGCCGCGACGATCGCGATCTCGCTCGCGCGCTCGAAGAGGGGAATCACGTGTTGCGCGAAGGGATCGGTGGTCCCGCCGGTCGAGAGCGGGTGACGGCGGCGAAGGTAGTTGCCCTCGCTCGGGATCACGTACCGCACGCCGCCGCGCGGGTCGTCCATGTCGCCGCGGAAGCGTGGGATGACGTGCACGTGGAGGTGCATCACCGTCTGCCCGGCGGCCTCGCCCGCGTTGAATCCGACGTTGTACCCGTCCGGGTGGAGCTCCGCGTCGAGCGCCGCCTTCACCACGTCGACGAGCGCGAGGATCGCGCGCCGCTCGGCATCCGTCGCGTCGAACCACGTCGGCACGAGGCGCCTCGAGAGGATGAGCGTGTGCCCCGGCGACACGGGGTAACGGTCGCGCACCGCGAACGCGAGGTCGTTCTGCGCGACCCACGCGCTCTCCGGGATCTCGAGGAAAGGGCTGCTCACGCGTGGGTGCGAGCGTACTCGAGCCGGCCCGCGCGCTCGAGCGAGCTCGCGTCCGATCTCCCGGCCGAGATGCGCTCGGGTTCGAACGCGCGCATCATCGGCCCCATGCGTTCGTCGCGTCTCACGAGCGGCTTGCTCCTCCTCTGCACCGCCTGCACCTCGCAGGCCGACTTCGACTCCGGCGTCGACGACGGCGTCGGCTTCGACGAGGTGACCACCGCGCAGGCGATGACGTTCTGCGTCGCCGCCGACGCCTACCTGCAGACGAGCTTCTCGCCCGAGGTCGAGGGGTCGTTCAACTGCTACGTGGCCGCGCTCTCGAGCGAGATCACGCCCGCGGGGTGCCAGGCCGCCTACGACGCGTGCATCGCGGCGCCGCCGAGCACGCCGCTCGACGTGCGGCCGATCGACTGCACGTTCGCGGGGCCCGAGCCGACGTGCCACGCGTCGGTCGGCGAGCTCGAGCACTGCCTCGCCGCCGAGGTCGCGAGCTACCTGGCGCGCATCGACGAGGTGAATTGCAGCATCGCGGGGAACGCGGCCGCGCTGATGCGGCTGCAGGGCGCGCCGCTCACGCCGGAGGAGTGCACGCGGCTGCGCACGTCGTGCCCGGTCTACTCGGGCGGGTTCTTCGATTGAAGTGTAGAGTCGAGCGATGTCGCTCCGCGCCATCCTCTACACCGTCGCCGCGCTCGTCCTCGCGATCCCCATCCTCGCCTGCGGCGCCAGCGGGCCGACGTGCAGGGGCTGGGTGCAGGACGTTGAGGGAGTCCGTCACTCGCCCGTGTCCGGCACGGTCGAGGGGGAGGCGCAGGCGCAGCGGTTCGCGTGCAACACGTATTGCATGGAGGCCGACGCGGTGGTCGAGGCGCGCTACGCGATCTGGCGTGACTCCCCCGAGGCCGACCCCTCGCTGACGCGAGAGGACGCGCTCCTCCAGGTCGACTCGCTCCGCGAGTACGTCATCGGGCCCTGCGCCGACGCGTGCGTCGCCGACGTGGCGTCGGGCGCGCGCCGCGGCGGCGTCGACTGCGAGTGATCCGCTAGGCGATGGAGGCGGCCCCCCAGCTCGCGCCCGGCACCCTCGTCGACGGCGAGTACCGCGTCGAGCGACCGCTCGGCCGCGGCGGCATGGGCGCGGTCTACGTCGCCGAGCAGGTGTCGACCGGCAAGCGCCGCGCGCTGAAGGTGATGCACCCGGAGCTCGTGACGGACCCGAAGAGCCGCCTGCGGTTCATCGAGGAGGCGCGCGTCGGCGCGCGCATCGCGAGCGAGCACGTCGTCGAGGTGGTCGGCGCGGGCGTCGACGCCGCCACGGGGATCCCCTACCTGGCGATGGAGCTCCTCGAGGGCGAGGACCTCGGCGCGCGCATCGATCGCCAGGGTGCGCTGCCCCCGGCGGAGGT
>JAYRVK010000817.1:0-1738 GCA_041918555.1 Sandaracinaceae bacterium | reverse complement strand
GGAGCCGGAGCCGGAGCCCGCGCCGGACCCGGACCCGGACCCCGAGCCCGAGCCCGAGATCGTCGTGCGCACCGTCGAGGTCCCCGTGCCCGTCGAGCCCGAGCCCGGCGCGCGCTGGCGCTTCGAGGTCGACGCCACCCTCGTCGGCAGCGTCGGCCTCGTCCCGACGCCGATGATCGGCGGCCAGAGCACGGTGATCCTGCGCGCGCCGAACTTCGTCCCCGTCGCGCTCGAGGGCGCGCTGTTCCCGTTCGCGCGCGCGGAGACCGCGAACGGGCACGCGGACTTCCTGCACGTCCATGCCGGCCTGCAGATCTGCCCGCTGTGGCTCGAGGAGAACGGCCTGCACCTCCACGGCTGCCTCGGCGCCGACGCGGGCGCGGTGGTGGTGATCGGCGGCGACCTCGCGATCGACGAGGGCGAGCGCCTGATCGGGCAGGCCCACGCCGCGGTGCGCGGACACTGGGACGTGATCGGGCCGCTGACGATCCGCGCCGCGGTCCACCTCCTCGTGCCGTTCCGCCACGACGCGTTCGTCGCGACGGTCGCGGGCGCGCCGGTCCAGGTCTACGCCCCCGAGCCCGTCGCCGGCATGATCGACCTCGGGGTCGGGATCCACGTCGACTGACGGATCAGAACGCGGACGCGCCGCCCCCACTCACCCGCTGAACCGCATGGAAGCCGCCCTCACGCCGAGCCCGCCGCCCTTCGCGGCGATCTTCCGCGAGCACGCGCCGCTGGTGTGGCGCGCGCTGCGACGGCTCGGCGTGCGGGAGGCCGACGTCGAGGATCTGTCGCAGGAGGTGTTCGTGATCGTCCACCGCAAGCTCCCGACGTTCGAGGGACGATCCGCCCTGAGCACCTGGATCTACGGGATCTGCGTGCGGGTCGCGTCCGACCACCGCCAGCGCGCGCACGTGCGGCGCGAGCACCCGACGGATCGCCCGCCCGACGAGCGGCACAGCGCGCCCCAGCTCGAAGAGCTCGCGCGCGGGCAGGCCCGCGCGCTGCTCGATCGCGCGCTCGAGACGCTCGACCCCGACAAGCGCGCGGTGTTCGTGCTCTACGAGGTCGAGGAGCTCGACATGCCGCAGGTCGCCGAGGCGATCGGCTGCCCGCTCCAGACCGCGTACTCGCGGCTCTACGCCGCGCGCAAGCTCGTCCAGGACGAGATGACCCGCCTCGTCGGAGACGTGCGATGAACCACGATCCCCCGCGCCTACGCGACGACCCTGGCACGAGCGACGCGCTGCGCCGCGCGCTCGAGGCGGCGCGCGAGGACGTCCCCTCCGAGGCCCAGCTCGACGCGCTCGCCGCCAAGCTCGGTCCGCTCCTCGGCGGCCCCGGCGGCGGCGGCGCGCCCCCCGGCGACGGCGGGGCCGCGCTCTCGGGCGCGTCGGCCTTCGGCGGCAAGGCCCTGGGCGGCCTCGCGATCGCCGCGGCGGGCGTCGCCGTCGCCGCGCTCGTGCTCACCCCCGACGATCCCGCGGCGCCGCGGCCGCGGCCCTCCCCCGCGATCGAGGCGCCCGCGCCGCGCGTCGAGCCCGAGCCGGTCCCGGAGGGCGTCGACGTGCCCACGGATGTCGAGCCCGAGGCCCCCGCGCCGCGCGCCCCCCCGCGGCGCCCGACGTTCGCGGTCGACCCCGCGGCCGAGCGCGCGCTGCGTCGACGGATGCAAGACGACTTGCGGACCGATCCGGCCGCTGCGCTCGACCTCGCGCGCGAGCACGAGCGCCGC
>JAYRVK010000816.1:0-1892 GCA_041918555.1 Sandaracinaceae bacterium | reverse complement strand
CGACGCGGGCGAGCCGATCGGTCCGTCGGCGCGCTTCCTCGCGATCCGCGACGCGTCGGCGCGGCCCTCCGATCCCGTCGACGCCGCCGCCTACGACGAGTACACGCCGGTCCTCGCGAGCCTCGCCTCGAACGGCGTCCCCCGCGCGAGCGTCGCGGCGATCGCGGTCTTCACCGTGCAGACCGTCGCGCGCGACATGACCGACGCGCGCGCCCTGGTCTGGGCTGGCTCGCCCGAGGCCGTCCGCCTCGACGACGCGGTGCCGGCGGGCGAGCCGATGGACGTGCTCCTCGGGATCCCGTCCACGGACGCGCCCGGGGTCGACGTCCCGGGCGGCGTCGCACACCGGCGGATCGGCTGGCTCGTGCAGGGCCGCTTCACCTCGCCGTGGCTGGTCTCCGACGCGCCGCGCGTCCACGGGCGCTTCCGGCGCGACGCGGCGGGCGCGCTGGTCAGCACGCGCCGCGACGAGGTCTACTTCACCCTCACGCTCCCCACCGGCGCCGTGGAGTCGCTGCCGCTGGTGGTCTTCCAGCACGGCCTCGGCTCCGAGCGCTCGACCATGCTGGCGATCGCGGACGCGCTCGCCGCGTCCGGCTACGCGGTCCTCGCGATCGACATCCCGTTCCACGGCTCGCGCGCCTCGCTGGCGATGAACGACGTGCGGCACAACTACGGGGGAGGCGAGGGCCCGGACGGGTTCGGCGAGGTGACGGGGAGCGAGATCTACCTCGACTACCTCGGCGTCGTGGACACCGCGGGCGAGTTCGACGCCTTCCACCCGACGTACCCGCGCGACGCGCTGCGGCAGTCGGTCGTCGATCTGATGGGCGCGGTGCGGCTCGTCCGCGAGGGCGACTGGAGCGCGGTCCGCGCGCTGCCCGGGCTCGACGCGCTCTCCTTCGACGCGGGGCCGGTCGCGTTCGTCGGCGTCTCGCTCGGCGGGATCATCGGGACGATGCTCGTGGCGAGCGAGCCCGAGATCGGGGCGGCGGTGCTCACCGTGACGGGCGGCGATCTCACCGCCCTCGTCGAGCGGAGCCCCGCGTTCGCGCCGCTGTTCCTGCCGATCCTGCTGCCGCGCATCGGGATCGACCCGGCGACCCTCGACTCGACGACGTACCCGGCGGTGTTCCACCCCGAGGTCGCGCTCGCACAGACGCTCCTCGATCGCGGCGACTCGATGTCCTTCGCGCCGCTCCTCGCGGGGGCGCAACGACACTTGCTCTTCCAGATGGCGGAGCACGACGAGACCGTGCCGAACTCCGCGACCGAGGCGCTGGCGCGCGCGGCCGGGGCGCCGATCCTCGACGCCACGCCCGTCCACACGGATCTCGCGCAGGAGAGCGCGCCGGTCTCGGAGAACGTCGAGATCGCAGCCTCACGGTTCACGCGCGGGCTCTATCGCTTCGCCCCCGCGACCCACGGGCTGCTCACGAACCGGACGGGCCAGCAGCGCTGGGCGCACCCGCCCGAGCCGCCGTTCCTGGCCTCCGAGCCGGTCGAGGTGCTGAACCCGCTCGACGCGGCTCTGGGACAGCTCCTCCACTTCCTCGACTCGTGGCGATCGGGCAACGCGGAGATCGATCCGGCCGAGTGATTTTCCGTCGTTGATCTCCGAGACCCTTTTGGTATTCTCGGCGTCGCCTCGGGCGGGGGATCATGGCCGCCTGGATAACTAACGCACCCGTTACGGAGGTAAGCGCAACATGAAGGGCGAGGTCCGCAACCCGACGACCGTCTGGCTCCTGTGCATTCTCTGCAGCTTCTACGCGATGTACTGGTGGTATCTGGTCGGCAACGAGCTGAAGAACTACCTGGGCAAGGAAGACCTGAACCCGACGATGGACATCATCATCTGCTTCGTCTGCCCGGCGTACATGCTGTACCTG
>JAYRVK010000815.1:0-17281 GCA_041918555.1 Sandaracinaceae bacterium | reverse complement strand
GAGCGACACCCCGCGCGCCGTGCTCGGCTGCTCGCGGAGGATCCCTTCGACGGCGCGCGGCCGCGCTACGTGCGCGCGGTGCTCTGGGACTACCGCTTCGGCGACGTCGCCCGCTGGCGCGCGCACGGCGAGTACTGGGAGACGGAGCGCCTGGGCCCCTACTCGCCGACGCTGTCGCGCTGACTCAGAGCCAGCCGTGCTCGCGGTACCAGCGGTAGGCGCGCGCGACGCCCTCCTCGACGGGGACCTCCGGTGCGTAGCCGAAGTCCTCGCGCGCCGCGTCGTGCGTGCACGTCCACGCGGCTTGCGCGCCCATCTTCGCCTTCTGCCGGTTGAAGAGGCGCGGCTTGCCGTCGACGCGCGTCGCGAGCTCGCCGCCGAAGGCCGCCACGCCGACCAGCGCCTCGGGGAGGTTCAGCGTCAGGACCTTCTTGCCGTGCGCCTCGACGATCGCCTGCTGGAACTCGCCCCACGTGATCGGGCGGCCGTCGCAGACGAAGTAGCCCTTGCCGATCGCCTCCTGCGCGAGCGCGGCGCCGACGATCGCGCGCACGCAGTCGTCGACGTAGACGGCGGAGAACCAGCGCTCGCGGTTCCCGAAGAACACGTTGCGCCCGCTCGCGATCTCCTTGAACAGGTTGAAGTAGTCCGCGTCGCCGGGTCCGTACACGCCGCTCGGCCGGATGATCGTCCACGGGAGCGCGGCGCCGAGCGCGCGCACGACGTCCTCCGCCTCGAGCTTGCTCTTGCCGTAGTGCTCGATCGGCGCCGGCGCGTCCGACTCCCGGTGCGGGCGATCGGGCGCGGAGGGGCCGTACGCGGCGAGCGACGACACGAGGACGAAGCGCCTCACCTCCCGATGCGCCTCGAGCAGCGCGGTCAGGAGGTTCTTCGTCGGCATCACGTTGGCGCGCTGGAAGTCCTCGTAGGTGACGCCCTTGGTCGCGCCGGCGACGTGGAACACCCAGTCGGGCTTCTCTTCGCGGACGAGCTGCGTCAGCGCGCCGACGTCGTCGTAGTCGAGCGCGACGGAGCGCCCCTCGTCGGCCGCGGGCGAGGCGCCGCGCCGGATCGCGACGACGTCCGCGCCCGCGTCGAGGAGCGCGCGACGCAGGTTCTGACCGATGAACCCGCTCGCGCCCGTGAGGAGCGCCTTGCCCTCGAGCTTCTGCTTCAGCAACGACACGCGCGCGTTGTGGTCGCTCGAGGCGCGATCCGCAAGCGGGAACGCGCCCCGAGGTTGACGTGGCTCATCGCGCCGCGGAGCGGCGCGATCGATCACGCCGTCGCTTCGTCGGCCGCCGGCTTGGCGCCGCGGCGCGGCTTCTTCTCGTGCACGCCGTTGGACTTGCCGTTCGCGTGCGCCGCGACCTTGGGACCGAGCACGTCCGCGCGGAGCTCCTCGGCGCGGTCCGTGTTCTCCCAGCTGAACGTCTTCTCGCGCCGGCCGAAGTGACCGTACGCCGCCGTCCTCTGGTAGATGGGCCGCAACAGATCGAGCGTCTCGACGATCGCGCGCGGGCGGAAGTCGAAGAGCCGCGCCACCGAGCGCGCGATCTTCTCGTCGCTCGCCTCGCCGGTGCCGAACGTCGTGACGTACACGCCCATCGGCTTGGCCACGCCGATCGCGTACGCGACCTGCACCTCGCAGCGCTTCGCGAGGCCCGCCGCGACGACGTTCTTCGCGACGTAGCGCGTGAAGTACGCCGCGCTGCGATCGACCTTGGAGGGATCCTTGCCGCTGAACGCGCCGCCGCCGTGCCGGCCCATGCCGCCGTAGGTGTCGACGATGATCTTGCGGCCGGTGAGCCCCGCGTCCGCGTACGGGCCGCCGAGCACGAAGCGGCCGGTCGGGTTGATGTGGAACTTGGTCCGCTTGTCGATGAGCTTGCCCGGCAGGACCGGGAGCACGACCTCGGCGATCACCGCGTCCTTGATCTGCTTGTGGGTCACGTCCTCGGAGTGCTGCGTGCTGACGACGATGGCGTCGATGCGCGTGACCACGCCGTGCTCGTCGTACTCGCAGGTGACCTGGCTCTTGCCGTCGGGGCGGAGCCACGCGAGGGTGCCCTTCTTCCGGACCTCCGCGAGCTTCTTCGTGAGCTTGTGCGCGAGCTGGATCGGCATCGGCATGAGCTCTTTGGTCTCGTCGCACGCGTAGCCGAACATCAGGCCCTGGTCGCCCGCGCCCTGGTCCTTCGACAAGCTCGTGTGCTCGTCGACACCGCGCGCGATGTCGGGCGACTGCGCCTCGATCGCCGAGAGCACCGCGCAGGTGTTCGCGTCGAAGCCCATGTCGCTGTGCGTGTAGCCGATGTCGGCGATCGTCTTGCGGACGATCTTCGAGTAGTCGAGCACCGCGGTCGTGGTGATCTCGCCGGCCACGATCGCGTAGCCGGTCTTCACCATCGTCTCGCACGCGACCCGGCCGAGCGGATCCTGCGTGAGCACCGCGTCGAGGACGGCGTCGGAGACGTTGTCACAGACCTTGTCGGGGTGACCCTCGGTGACCGACTCCGACGTGAAGAGCTTCCCTGCCATGTGTTCTTGCGACCTTTCCCTCGCGAATCGGGCTCAATAGGCGCTGCCGCGCGGGCTGTCAATGCTCCCGCGCAATCGGTGTCGAAGATGAGCCTCGGCTACATCGAGAACGTCGGCCCGGACCCGCCGGTCAGTCCGGCCGGCGCGGTCCCGAGGGCCGCGCTGCCGCCCGCGCCGCCCGCGCCGGGGCTGCCCGCGGTGATCGTGTTGCCGGTCGTGGTGACGATCGCGGTGACCTGGAAGATCCCGTAGCTCGGCCCGCCCGGGCCGCCCGAGCCGCTGCCGCTGTGGCCGCCGCGACCGCCGGAGGTGCCGTTGCCGCCGCCCGCCGCGTCGTCGGCCCCAGAGCCTCCGGTCCCGCCGCCTCCGGGCGAGCCGCCGTCGCCGCCGTTCCCCCCGCGGCCGCCGATCCCGCCCGTGCCCGTGGTGATCGTGTTGCCGTCGACGTCGACGCTCGCCATCGCGACGAAGACGCCGAAGGATCCTCCTCCGCCGCGGACGCCGTTCCAGTGAGTGACCGCGGTGCCCTCTTCTGCGCCGCCGCTGACGCTGCCGCCGCGATCCGCATTGCACAGGCCGAGGGTTGTCCGTCCCCCGCCAGCGCCACCACCGCCGCCACCGCCACCGCCATGTGTACCCGCGGTTCCATCATTTCCGACTGCCGCCACGTAGGCGCCCGACGCGACGGCTCCCACGCGGACGGACGGTGCCACCGCGTTCGCTCCATCGCTGCCAGCATTGCCCCCCGGCGGCGGTGCGTTCCCACCAGACATCGAGGTGTCGAAGCAGATCGTCGCCGCTGTGCCCCCCGCCCCGCCCGCGCCCCCAAGGCCGGACCCGGACCCCGAGGCGCCCATGTCGCCCGGATCGCCGCCGCTGCTTCCGTGTCCTCCGTTGCCCCCACGACCGCCGATCGCGCAAGCACTCGCGCCGCCGTCGTTGCAGGGCGGGCTCGAGCAGTTGAAGTCGCTCCCCCCGCTGTCGCCGTCGTACCCGTTGCGACCACGGCTCCCGCCGGTCCCCGCCGTCCCGTCGCCGCCCGCGTTCCCCGGCGCGCCGTCGCCCGCGCGGATCGTGTTCGCGCTCAACCGCACCACGCCCGTCCCGTTCGTCACGCGCACGCCGTAGGAGCTGCCTCCCGGCGCGCTCGCGTTGGCCGACACGATCGTGAAGAGCTGCACCTCGAGCGCGCGCGACACGCCGGTCGCGCTCACCGCGGTCTCGCCGCCGCGGATCTCGGTGACGAACGAGCGCGAGCGCGCCCAGCCCATCGTCGCGAGGTAGCCGCCGTAGATCGAGACGCCGTTCCTCAGGACGACCGACTCCATGTACGTGCCCGCCGAGACGTAGACCTCCATGCGCGCGCGGCCCGAGGTGCTCGCGATGTCGATCCCGCGCGCGATCGTCGCGACCGGCATCGCGCGCGTGCCCGGGTTCATGTCGTTGCCCCCGACGAAGGTCGGCGCGACGAACACGCCGATGCTCGCGTCGCCGTCGATCCCGTCGCAGTTCGTGTCGGTGAACGTGAGCTCGGGGAGATCGTCCATCGCCGCGCCCATGCACTCGCAGCCGTTGGCCATGTTGCCGTCGGCGTCGCCGAAGCCGGGCGCGCACTCCACGCCGCATACGCCCATCGCGCACGTCGCGACCTGGTGGAGCGACGCGTCGGGCTCGGGGCAGACCACGCAGTCGTTCGCGCCGGTCCCGCAGTGCATGGGGTCGCTGTCGATGCCGGGGAATTCCGTCGAGGTGCAGTCCCCGCGCGTCTCGTTGCAGACGTCCTCGGTGCAGTTGTTCATGTCGTCGCAGACGCGCCCCTCCATCGGCGAGAGGCACATCCCCATCACGCAGACCTCGTCGCCGTTGCAGAACACGCCGTCGCCCGAGCAGTCGCTGTCGAACTCGCACGCGGGCGGCACGATGCAGCCCTCGCCGACCATGCACACGGTGCCCGACGGACACGCGCTGTTCTCGGGGATGTTCTCGCACATGTCGGTCGTCGCGTTGCACTCGTCGCGCGTGCAGCCGACCCCGTCGTTGCACGTCGGGATCCCCGCGGCCTGACAGGCGCCCATCACGCACGCGAGCGTGCCGTTGCAGAAGATCCCGTCGTCCGCGCAGTCCGTGTCGTCCTCGCAGGTCGCCCCCGCGTCCCCCGCGCCCGAGTCGTCGTCGGGCCCCGCGTCGAGCCCGGGCCCCGCGTCGCGCGTCCCGGGGTTGTTGTTCGAGGCGCAGCCGACGGCGGCGGCGAGGACGAGGGCCAGGGCCCAGACCGAGAGCGTGCAGCGGTTCACCGGCCGAGTATTGACGAGACCGCGCGACCCGGGAAGGCCGGCCCCGGCGTTTTGCCGGATCGCTCTAGGGCAAGAGGGGAGCGAGCACCGGAGTAGCGCCGTCACGCGTGATCCGGTCGCCGTTGCCGAGCTCGCCCATCGCATTCCATCCCCAGCAATGAGGCTGCGGCCCGATCTGCACGCAGGTGTGCACCGCGCCGCCGCCCGCGCGCAGCATGGAGCCGCCGGACAAGGCGATTGCCCCGACCCGAACGACCCGAGCGGGAGCCGTCCGTGGGCTCGTGAACGTTCCATCCCCGACCTGACCAACGGTGTTCCGACCCCAGCATCGGATCTCGGCTCCCACCCGAGCACAGGAGTGCCCCACCCCGAGCGCGAGCGCGTCGGCTCCCGCGAGCCGTGCGGCTCCGGTGAGGACGTACACGGGTCGCGGACGATTCGTCGTGGTCCCGTCACCAAGCTGGCCATAGGTGTTGCTGCCCCAACAGACGACCTCGCCGCCGAGGCGCGCGCAGACGTGCTCGCCGCCCGCCGCGATCTCGTCGACGCCCGTGAGATTGCCAGGCCCGCTCACCGAGCGCACCGGCATCGGAACTCCCGAATCTGCGCCGGTCGTGCCGCGCCCGAGCGAGCCGGTTGCGTTCGCACCCCAACACCAGACCTCGCCGGTGCGCGTCAGTGCGCAGCTGACCTCGGCTCCGGCCACGACGGCGCGGACGGTCGTCGGTGTCGGCTGCGGATTCGCCGTGGCGCCGACCACGAGGTTCGCATTACCACCCCAACACGCGACCGTACCGTCGGTTCGCGACGCGCAAGCGTGGAAGAACCCGGTCGAGATCGAGGTGACGTCGGTGAGGCGGCCTCCACTATCGAGGTTTCGGACGAGGCGGGCATAGGGAGTCGCCATGTCGGTGCCATCCTGACCAAGCTGGCCGACATCGTTGGCACCCCAGCAATAGACCTCCCTCGATGAGGTCAGTGCGCAAGAGAAGTAGACACCCAGCGCGAGGTCCTCGACCGCATCGAGGGTGTCGATGCCGATGGGCATGTCGATCACGCGCTGCACGGTGGCCTGCGGTCGCAGAGCCGGTGTCGTTCCCCGTCGCACCAAGGCCGAGCTGGCCCGACGAGTTGTCGCCCCAGCAGCGGACGGTCCCCTCCCGGAGCAACGAGCAGGTGTGGTTGTAGCCCGGGACGGTGACCACGGCGTCGTTGCACCCTCCCACCCCGCACTCCCAAGTGCAAGACGTCGTGCACGATCCACAGAACGCCACGGTGTCGAGCGCCTGCTCGCAGCCATTGGTCGGCGCGCTATCGCAGTCGCCCCACCCCATTCCACACGACGCGACCGCGCACGCCTCGGACACGCAGTCGTACGTCGTGTGCGCGACCGCGGGACAGCTGTCGGCGGCGGGCGCCTCGTCGGTGTCGCCGTCGCAGTCGTGATCGACGGCATCGCACTGCTCCGGTGCATCGGGGCCGATCGTGCGGTCTCCGTCGTCGCAGTCGGTGCGCGGGAGGTCCACGCGAGGCCCCCCCGCGCAGCTCGCGTCCAGCGCGAGAGAACCGTCGCCGTCCTCGTCCTCGCCGGTGGCGGCGCCGTCGCAGTCGTTGTCGATCCCATCGCAGAGCTCAGCGGCCCCCGGGAACGTCGACGCCGCGCCGTCGTCGCAGTCGCGCATCGCCTCGGGAAGATCCGCGCAGCCCGGCCATCCGTCGCGGTCCATGTCCTCGATCGTCGGGTCGAGCGCTCCGTCGCAGTTGTCGTCGAGTCCGTTGCACACCTCGATCGCGTCGGGGTTGATCTCGCCGTTCGAATCGTTGCAGTCGTTCCCGCACGCGAGCGAGCCATCCGGTTGCTCGTTGCAGCACTCGGCGCGAAGGAAACCGTCGAGGTCCGCGTCCGGACCGATGGTGCTCGGGTCGCAGTCCTCGTCGCGCCCGAGCGCGTCGCAGAGCTCCATCACGCCTGGGTTCACGGCGTCATCGCTGTCATCGCAGTCGGAGCCGCCGCACTCCGCCGCCTCGTGCCCGTCGCCGTCGGCGTCAGGCTCGGAGCCGCAATCGCTGACACACTCGTCGGCGTCCTCGTCGCACGTCTGCGTGGCCGCACAAGCGGCATCGTCCGCATCCACACAGCCCCGTGCATCCGCGCCCTCGCCTCCCGGCACGCACCGCTCCGCGCCGTGCAGAAGGCATCGTCGTCGCACTCGAGGTCCCGCGCGCAGAGCTCGACGGCGGCATCGGCACCCGCGTCGGACCCGGTCGCGTCTTCGCCAGCATCGTCCGGAGCAGGCTCGCCACACGACTCCAACAGCACGAACACCACGGCTGCCAGCCGGAGCGACGACGAGCGCTTCTTCCGCATGAGACCCTCCGAGACCGACGAACGGCGGCGGCGCCTACCACCACGAACGTAGCCCATATCGGCACATCTCCGCGGCCGTTGCTCGACGCGAGGCCGGTTCGCGCCGCGCACGCTCAGGCCCGAGACCTCGGCTCGGGCCTCCGCACGGCGGCCTACAGGGCTCGGCCCGTGCGATGCGGCTCGCGGAGCCGGCGCAGGTGACCGCGCAGCGGGCACCGGAGCCGCCCCGAGGTTAGGCGCTTCCTCGCAAGCTCGCCGCGAACCGATCCAGGTCGTGCGAGACGGCCACGTGGATCGGCGCGAGATCCACCGCCAGCACGAGCAAGCGGACCGGGTCCAGGTCGACTCCGTAGGCATGGCGCACGAAATGCCGGAACTCGAGCAAGCGCAGCAGGCCGTCGTAGGTGCCGGGCTCGATCACGCGTGGCCGGACGTCGCGAAGCGCGAGCGCCGCGCCGTCCAAGAGCTCACGATGCCAGCGCGGCCCGCGCTCCGGTGCTCCCTCGAACGTCCGCGCGATCCGCTCCGCGATCGCCTCGAACGCCGAGTAGTAGTGGTCGAGGGTCATCGCCACGAGGTAGAGCGTCGCGTCCCCCGCCGGCCACGGTGCGCTCGCGCGCGCCGCGTCGACGCGCGAGGCCAGCCGCGCGAGCAGCGCGCGATCGCGCTCGACCGACGCGAGGAGGTGCTCGATGCGCGGCTCAGCCGGCATCCGTCAGCTCCCGTCCCTCGGCCTGCACGATCGCGCGGAGCTCGGCCCTCGCGCGCTCGAGCTCGATGAGGTCGACGGCGACCGGCGCGAGCTCGGTCAAGGCCACGCGCGCGTCGAGGAAGCGCTCGGGGGGGAGGCCCTCGACCGCGAGGTCGAGGTCGGACTGCTCGTCGAAGGTCCCGTCCGAGAGCGAGCCGAACACCCACACGCGGCGGGCGCCTAGCGCGCGGAGGCGGGCGAGCATCGCGGGGAGCGCGGTGTGGACCTCGGCCGCGAGGCGTGCGCCGCGATCTCGCCGGGCGCGCTCGCGCGCCGCGAGGTAGGCCCGCATCGTCGCGCCGTCGGCCGAGGACTCGCTCACGCCGTCACGGTAGCGCGACGGCCGCTCGACCGCGAAGAGAACACGGTACCCTGCCCGCGTGGAGATCCAGTTCCTGGGCGCCGCCCAGACGGTCACCGGCTCGATGCACGTGGTGAAGACGCCGGGGGCGACCGTGCTCCTCGAGTGCGGGCTGTTCCAAGGACGGCGCGGGGAGTCCTACCAGAAGAACCGGCACCTCCCGTTCCGTGCAAGAGACATTGACGTCTGCGTGCTCAGCCACGCGCACATCGATCACAGCGGGCTCTTGCCGATGCTCCACAAGCACGGCTTCGAGGGCGACGTGTTCTGCACCCCGGCCACGCGCGATCTCTGCGCCGCGATGCTCGAGGACGCGGCGATGATCCAGGCGCAGGACGCCCGCTTCATCAACCGCAAGATCGAGGAGGGGGAGCTCCCCGGCGATCCGATCGAGCCGCTCTTCGACGTCGACGACGTGGTGCGCCTGCTCGAGAAGATGGTGCCGATCCCCTACCACCGGCGGACCGCGATCGCGCCCGGCGTGGAGCTCACGTTCCTCGACGCCGGGCACGTGCTCGGGAGCGCGATCGTGATCCTCGACGTCGACGACGTGGGCGCGCAGCGCCGCGTGGTCTTCACCGGCGACCTCGGGCGGCGGCACATGCCGATCCTGCGGGACCCCGAGATCCCGAGCGGGGCGCACTTCCTGATCAGCGAGAGCACCTACGGCGACCGCGAGCACGCGCCGATCGAGCAGATGGACGACGAGCTCACCCGCGTGATCGGGAAGACCTTCGCGCGGGGCGGCAAGGTGGTGATCCCGACCTTCGCGCTCGAGCGCGCGCAGGAGATCGTGTTCGCGCTCAGGCGCCTGAAGAACGCGGGCCGGCTGCCGAGCGTGCCGGTCTACGTGGACTCGCCGCTCACCGTGCGGCTCACCGACGTCTTCCGCATGCACCCCGACTGCTACGACGAGGAGATGCGCGCGCTCCTGCGCCGCGGCGACTCGCCCTTCGACTTCCCGGGCCTGACCTACGTGTCGTCCGTCGAGGACAGCAAGCAGCTGAGCGCGAGCAGCGGGCCCGCGGTGATCCTGAGCGCGAGCGGGATGTGCGAGAGCGGGCGCGTGATCCACCACCTGCGCTCGATCGTGGAGTCCCCCGAGCACACGGTGATGATCGTCGGGTGGCAGGCGCAGCACACGCTCGGGCGGCGGCTCGTCGAGGCGCGGCCGCGCGTGCCGATCTTCGGGGTGCAACGCGACCGGCGCTGCGAGGTCGTGGTGCTCAACGGCTTCTCCGCGCACGCGGATCGGTCGGACCTGATCGACTTCGCCGAGGCGGTGCGCGAGCGCGGGCCGCTGCGCCGCGTGGCGCTCGTCCACGGCGAGCCGCCAGCCCAGAAGGCGCTGATCGCGGCCCTCGAGGAGCGCGGGTTCCCGGAGGTCCGCGCGCCCGCGCCCGGCGAGTCGATGCCCGTCGGGTGACTTTTCCCACTGGCCCGCGATCGTCGCGGCCGCACATCTCACGCGTGAAGCCCGAGGACCTCGCGCTCTACGTGATCGACCGCTGCGGGTACTGCGACGACGTGCGCGACGCGGCCCGCGAGCTCGGCCTCGAGCTCGAGGAGCGCGACCTCGCGGACCTCGAGCACCGCCGCGCGCTGATCGCGGCGCGCGGGCGCAAGACGGTGCCGGTGCTGCGCATCGGCGAGGACCGATGGATGCCGGAGTCGCAGGACATCATCGCGTACCTCCACGAGCGCTTCGGCGACGGCCGCCCCGCGCCTAGCCGCCTCGCGCGCTGGCTCGGACGGTGAGCGTCCTCGTGGTATGAGGACGAGGTGAGCGACTCGTTCGAGGCCCGCGCCGCGGCGCGGCGCACGACTTGGCAGGGCGGCGTCGCGCGCTCGTTCGAGGAGATGGAGGCGCGCGACCTGGAGTTCTGGCTGCGCGCCTCGCCCGCCGAGCGGATCCGCGCGGTGCATCTCCTGAGCTTCGAGATCGCACGATTGAAGGGCGACGATGGACCTCCCCCCCGACTTCAGAGATCTCTTGGAGGCGTTCGCCCGCGAGTCGGTTGAGGCCGTGCTCGTCGGCGGCTACGCGGTCGCGTTCCACGCGCGCCCGCGCGCGACCAAGGACATCGACCTCGTCCTCGCCGGCGACGCCGCCAACCTCGATCGCGCCGCGCGCGCGCTCGCCCTCTTCGGCGCGCCCGCGAACGTCGTGGAGGCGGTCCGCGCGCTGAAGGACGGCGAGGTCGCGTACCTCGGGCAGCCGCCGATCCGCATCGACTTGCTGCGGACCATCGAGGGCGTCGATCCCCGAGGTCTCTTCGAACGCGCGGTCCCGGCGACGCTCGACGGAGTCCCGCTGCGCGTGATCGCGCTCGACGACTTGATCGCCAACAAGCGCGCCGTGGGACGCCGCCAAGATCTCCTGGACGCGGAGCTGCTCGAGGCGGTGCGCGCGCGGAGCGAGTGATCAGGCGGGGCGGCGGCCGCTCATCACGAGGCCGGGCGTGCCGTCGATGGGGCGGGCGCGCGCGTCCTCGAGGCCGACCGCGGCGATCCACGCCGCCGCTTCGTACACGTCGGGCGCGCGGTCCGCGACCGCGAAGCGGAAGAGCGCGTAGGAGAACGGCCACGCCGCGCGCGGCTGGCGCCAGCGGCGGACGAAGTCGCGGACGTCCTCGGGCCGGCAGCCGCGGTTCGCCTCGACGACGTGGAGCTCGGCGCCGGGCCTCAGCACGCGGACGCACTCGCGCAAGCCGCGCCGAGGATCCGGCCAGTGCTTGATCGAGGCGACGCTGAACACGCCGTCGAAGCTCGCGTCCTCGAAGGGGAGCTCGAGCGCGGAGCCCTCGATCACCTCGACGCGATCGCCGAAGCGCGCCGTGCGTTCGCGCGCGCGCTTCACCTGCCCCGGGGCGAGATCGACGCCGACGAGCGAGAGATCCGCGCGGCGCTCCGCGAGCTTGGCGAGGAGCTGCCCGCCGCCGCAGCCGACCTCGAGGAGGCGGCCGCCGCGCGGCACGCGCGCGAGCGCGTCGTCGAGGAGCGCGGTCTCGAAGCTCGAGACCGCCGGGGCGATCACGCGGTCGTAGGTGCGCGCCTCGAGCTCGGTGTAGGGCGCGGTGATGTCGAGCATCATTCGGAGCATGGCGGGACCAACGTAGACGCGGCGGACCGCGCGTCCAAGGCCCGTGTACTCTCGCGCCCATGACCAAGGTAGCGATGATCGGCAGCGGCAACGTCGGGGGGAACCTCGGGGCGCGGCTCTCGCGCGCGGGCGTGCCCGTGCGCTTCGGGGTGCGCGGCGACAAGCACCTCCCGGAGCTCCTCGCGCGGTGCGGGCCCGACGCCGCGGTCGCGCCGATCGCGGACGCCTGCGCGTGGGCCGACGCGGTGTTCCTCGCCGTGCCGGGCCGCGCGGCGATCCCGGCCGCGCAGGCGCTCGGCCCGCTCGACGGGAAGATCCTCGTCGACTGCACCAACCCGCTGCGCTTCGAGGGCGGCCCGGTGTGGGCCCCGCCGCCCGAGGGCTCGAACGCCGCGGCGATCGCGGCGCTCTGCCCGGGCGCGCGCGTGCTCAAGGCGTTCAACACGTTCGGCGCGGAATTCCACGACGACCCCAGGACGAGCGCGGGGCCCGCCGACGTCCCCTACGCGGGCGACGATCCGGCCGCCAAGCACGCCTTCGCGCGGCTGTGCGAGATCGCCGGGTTCCGGCCGCTCGACGCGGGGCCGCTCCGCAACGCGGCGGTGCTCGAGAACCTCGCGGTCCTGTGGATCCACCTCGCGATGGTCGGCGGCCAGGGGCGCGAGGTGACCTTCGAGCTCGTCGGCCGGCCTCGAGCCGCTGAATAGATCGCGGGTGCTGCCGCCATTTTTCATGAAATAATGGCGACGGTGCTGACCCGAACGCTGGAGCCCCCGACGAAGGCGAGCTTCTTCCTCTTCGGCCCGCGCGGGACAGGAAAGTCCACGTGGACTCGCGCTGCATTCCCCGACGCGCTCCTCGTGGACCTACTCGAGTACTCGACGTACGCGGAGCTCCTCGCGCACCCCGACCGCCTCGAAGCGCTCGCCGATGCGGCGCGCGCGAAGACGCTGCTCGTCGACGAGGTCCAGCGCCTGCCGCGCCTGCTCGACGAGGTCCACCGTCTGATCGAGAAGAGACGTTGGCGCTTCGTCCTCACCGGCTCGAGCGCGCGCAAGCTCCGACGCGGCGGCGTCAACCTCCTCGGCGGCCGCGCGCGCACGCTCGCGATGCACCCGCTCACCGCGGTCGAGCTGGGTGCCTCGTTCGACCTGATGCGCTCGGTGCGCCACGGCCACCTCCCGCTGGCGCAGACCTCGGATGACCCTCACGCCTACCTCAAGGGCTACGTGGGCACCTATCTGCGCGAGGAGGTCCAGGCGGAGGCGCTCACGCGGAGCCTCGAGGCGTTCTCACGGTTCCTCGTCGCCGCGAGCTTCTCGCAAGCATCCGTCCTCAACATCTCGCCGATCGCGCGCGAGCTCGGCATCAGCCGCAAGACGGTCGAGGGGTACTTCGAGCTCCTCGACGACCTGCTGATCGCGTTCCGGCTCCCGGTCTTCACGCGGCGCGCGACGCGCGCGATGACCGCCCATCCGAAGTTCTACTTCTTCGACGCCGGCGTGTATCGCGCGCTCCGGCCGCGCGGGCCGCTCGATCCCGCGGAGGAGATCGACGGGGCCGCGATCGAGACGCTCGTCGCGCAAGAGCTCCGCGCGACGAACGACAACCTCGAGCTCGGCTACCAGCTCTTCCACTGGCGCACCCGCGACCATCGAGAGGTCGACTTCGTCCTCTACGGGGAGCGCGGCCTCCTGGCGATCGAGGTCAAGCGCGCGAGCGCGTTTCGGAGCGCGGACCTCGCCACGCTCCGCCTCTTCGCGGGCGACTACCCCGCAGCTCGGTGCGCGCTCCTCTACGGCGGCGAGCGCGCATACGACGTCGACGGCATCGCCGTGCGCCCACTGTCGCGCGCCCTCCGAGAGCTCCCGGAGCTCCTCGGCGCCTAACGGCTGCCGACTCGGCGGGCCAGCGCGACGCGAGGCCAGCGCGCGAGCGCTGCCGCATCCTCCTCTTCGCGGATCGCGCGGAGCCACGCGGGCATCGCCGCCTCGTCGAGCACCGCGAAGCCGCGCCGGGCGCAGTAGGGCGCGTTCCAAGGGACGTCCCGGAACGTCGTCAGCGTGACTTGCTCGAGACTGCGCGCCCGCGCCTCGGCGCAGACGCGCTCGACGAGGAGCGCGCCGATGCCGCGCCGCATGTGCGAGGGGCGCACGTCGAGCTCGCGGAGGTGCAGGCACGAGGGACGCTCCCAGCACCGCGCGAGGCCGACCGGCACATCTCCTGTGTCGGCCGCGACCCAGGTGGTGCCGGCCGCGATCGCCGCCTCGTACACCGCGACGGAGAGCCCCTCGAGATCCCCGGGCAGCCCGGCCTCCGCGAAGCGCCGCCCGGCGTCGAGCTCGAGCGCGGCGAGCGCGGCCGCCTCGGAGGGACGCGCCGGACGGAGCCTCACGTCGATCGCCGGAGCGCCGCCGCGTCCTCCGTGCTGCCCAGGCGCCGATCCGCCGCGCCCGTCGCGCCGTGGAGCCGCCGGATCACGACGCCCGCGTCGCGCACGACGCGCGACGTGCTGCGCTCGGCGAGCTCGCACAGGCCGTCGATGCGCCCGTCGCGGCTCCCCAGGTACGCGCTCCACATCCAGAAGAGCATGTCCGCCGGATCGTCGGCGAACCCCGGCCGAGCGCGGTCCTTCGCGAGCGCGGCGTCGTCGAGGACCACGACGGTCGCCGTCGTGGCGCCGCGCGCGAGGAGGTCCATGATCCACTCTGCGCGATCACGGAGCGCGCTCAGCCGACCACGCGGCTTCTTCTTCGAGGGGGTGGGGATCTCGCCGTCCTCCGCGCGCGCCCACAGGTCCTCGAGCGCGGCCGCGTCGCCGATGGGGACGAGCGCGAGCGGGCCGCCCTCGTCGTGCAGGAACAGGTGGTACTCGACGCTGGACGACGGAGCCGGATCGAGCTGCGCGTAGACGAAGTCGCCGGTCGGGAGGCTGCCTTCGACCGGGACGCAGTCGAGGAAGAACGGCAAGAGGTGCAGGTACCACCCGCCATCGATCTGATCGCGGGCGACCAGCCACTCGAACGCGTTCTCGCCCGCCGGCGGCAGGATCTGCGGCGTCGCCGGGTTGGGGTCGAGCGCCTCGGGGAACGCGCGCCCGAACAGCTGCTCGAAGGCGCTCAGGCCGCTCGCGTCGGGGACGCGGCGTTCGGTCAGGCGCACGTAGGGGCGCTCGGCGGGCGCGTCGCCGGCCCAGTAGACCTTGGCCCCCGGGACGAGCGCGGCGACCTTCTTCTTGTCGGCGGCGCCCTTGATCTTGCCGTTCTCGATCGAGAGGACCTTCAGGTTCGTCAAGCGCGCGACGCTCGGCGGCAGCTCCGTGACGGGCAGCGAGAGGGAGAGGCGCGCGAGCTGCACGAGCTCACCGAACGCATCCGGGAGCGGCGCGAGCTTGGAGCTCCCCGAGAGCGCGAGCGTGCGCAGCGTCGAGGTCCCCGCGAGCGCGGCGAGGAGCTCCGCCATGCCGTCGGGGCGGAGCGCGCGTAGGTAGAGCCGGCGCAGGGCCGGCAGCTTCGCGACGGGCAGCGCGCCGGCCGGATCGACGTCGAGGATCAGCTCCTCGACCCGCGCGAGCGACGCGAGCGCGTCGGGCACGCGCTTCTGATCGCGGTGGCCGAGGCGCAGGATCTGGAGCCGCGGGAGCCGCGCGAGCACCGACAAGGCGTCTTGCAGATCGAGCGTGGGCTGGTCCATCAGCCCGACCTCCTCGAGCGCGTCGAGCGACGCGACGCCCTCGGGCAGGGTGGTCAGGCCCGTGCCGGAGAGGATCAGGCGGCGGAGCTTCTTCAGCCCGCCGAGCGGCGGGAGCGGGTGCTCGACGTAGCTCAGCGTGAGCGACTCGAGCGCGGTCAGCTCGCCGAGGCGGGCGAGCGCGGCGAGCTCCGCGGGCGGGACCGGATCGAACGCCGAGGGCTTGCTCAGCCGCAGGTGGTACACACGCTCCGGCTCGCGCAGCGCCTCGACCACGCTCACGTGCTCGTAGCCGCGCGGGTCGTCCTCGGCGACGGCGGGCGCAGCCGCCGGCGCGGGCGCAGCCGCCGGCGCGGGCGCAGCCGCCGGCGCGGACGTGGCGCCGCCGACCTCGGCGTAGCCCTTGCCCGTCTTCTCCGCGACGAGCTTGGCAACTTCCTTTGCGGCCGCCGCCGCGCTCCCCGCGGTCTTCGACTTCTCCTGGCCCTTGGTGCCGATCTTCCCCCAGCGCACCACGTAGGTCGCGCTCCCCTCCGCGTGCTCGACCTCCCAGAACTTGCTCGACTTGCCCTCGATCAGCTCGTAGCGACGCGTCATGCGCGGAGCATCGATCCGCGGTCGGCCACTCGGCAACGGGGAAGCGCTCCCGCTATGCTCCGAGCCATGAGGCTCCTCCGACACGTCGCGCTCGCGTGCGCGCTCATCGCCTGCGACGCGGATCCGGGCACCGACGCGGGCAGCGCGACCGACGCCGGCGTCGGGACGGACGCCGGCCCGCGCGACGCGGGGCCGCCCGACGCGGGCGATCCGCCGGACGAGTCGCCGTACAAGGGCCCGTGGGTGCAGCGGCCGACGACGACGGAGGCGACGATCCGCTGGGAGTCCCGCCTGCGGCCCGCGGAGGTCGCGGTCGACGTGATCCCGGAGGGGGGGGGCGACGCGCTCCCCTTCACCGGCACCGCGCGCGAGACCGTGACCCAGCTCAGCTACGGCGTCGGCAGCCCGATCGTGCGCGAGCCCGACGTGCCGGGCACCTACTACGTCGACGAGGTCGAGGTGACGGGGCTCGAGCCCGCGCGCTGCTACACGTACGAGATCGCGGGCTGGCCCGAGCACGGCGGTCGCTTCTGCACGATGCACGAGAACGAAGATCACGCGACGCCGATCGTCTTCTACGCGATCGGCGACACCTCGCCGGGCGTGATGGGCACGCTGCGCCTGCTCTCCGCGGCGCGGCCCGAGGAGACCGAGTTCACGGTCCACCTCGGCGACATCCAGTACTACTCGACGCTGATCGAGAGCCAGCGGCTGTGGTTCCGCCTCATGCAGCCGCTCCTCGAGGCCAACGCGTTCCTCCCGTGCGTGGGCAACCACGAGGTCGACGAGGTCCCCTTCGAGTACGCCGACTACTACCAGCGCCTCTTCACGCCCGCGGGCCGCGACGGCAACGATCGCTGGTTCCACTTCGAGACCGGCGGCGTGTGGTTCTTCTCGCTCTCGAGCGAGCACGACCTCGAGCTCGGCTCCGAGCAGCTCGACTGGCTCGAGGAGACGATCGCCGCCGCGGAGGCGAGCCCGGGCTACCGCTTCAGCGTGATCTACCTGCACCGCCCGCTCTACACGCTCGGCGACTTCCGCCCGCGCGAGGAGCAGCGCGCCGCGCTCTTCCCGGTGATCGAGGCGCACCGCGTCCCGCTCGTCCTCGCCGGGCACGTGCACGGCTACGAGCGCTTCGAGTACCCCGACACCACGTACGTGACCTCGGGCGCCGGCGGCTTCGTCGATCCGAGCGTCGACCAGCACATCCGCGACTACCCGGACGACGCGATGCACCGCGTGGCCTCGGGCCTGTTCCTCCAGTCGATGATCTTCGAGATCACGGAGGACGCGATGGGCCGTGACGTGATCCGCGGGCGCGCGCTCGACGACATGGGCAACGAAGAGGACAGCTTCGAGCGCGTGGTGGAGCCCGCGCCGTGAGGTACGTCGTCCCGCTGATCTTCTTCGCGGCCGCCGGCTTCGTCTGGCACTACAACGGCACGCACGAGGGCGCCTGGCTCCTGTTCCCGTTCCTCGACGCGGTGCCCGCGCTCGAGGGCGACTTCGACGCGCAGGCCGAGTGGACGTGGCGGCTGTTCGCGGGGCTCGGCGCGCTGACGCTCGTCCTGGCGAT
>JAYRVK010000814.1:0-9908 GCA_041918555.1 Sandaracinaceae bacterium | reverse complement strand
TCGGCCTCCACGCGGCGCTGGAACTCGGCGACCACGTCGCCGAGCGCGCGGCTCCCCTGGCTCGCGGTGAGCACGATCACCCGCTGGCGGTTCGCGCGCTGGATCTCGGCGGGGCTGTCCGAGCGCTCGATCGTCGCGAGGTCCGTGATCGGGACGAAGCCGCCCGGCGTCTCGACCCGCAGGTCCGCGATGCGCCGCACGTCCCCACGGTCCTCCTCGCGCAGCCGCACGCGGATGTCGAGCTCCTCGTCGCCGTCGCGGTACTGGCCCGCGATGGTGCCCTCGATCGAGGCGCGCACGGTGGTCGCGACCGACGCGAGCGGCACGTAGAGCTGCGCGGCGCGATCGCGGTCGACGCGCACGCCGAGCTCCGGGCTGCCCGGCGAGTACTGGAGGTCGACGTCGGTCGTCCCGGGGATCGTGCGCATCAGCTCGTAGAGCCGCTGCGCCACGGGCTCGAGCGTTTCGTAGTCCTCGCCCAGGATGTCGATCTGGATCGGGTAGTCGCGCGCTCCGTCGACGATCGCGGGATCGGTGATCGAGATCTCCGCCTCGGGCATGTGCCGCAGGATCGTCTCGCGCACGATGTGGCGCAGCTCGAGCTGCGTGGTCGTGCGCTCGGTCTTCGGCACCGCGACGACGCGGTACGTGATCCGGTTGCTGCGCTCCTGCGCGCCGATCTGGGCGTAGAGGGTGACGAAGCGCTCGTCGGCGACGAGCTCCTCTTCGACGGGGCGCGAGAGGCGCGCGGACTCGTCGAGGCGCGTGCCCGCGGGGAGCTCGACGTCGACGTTGAACATCCCGCGATCCTCGGGCGCCGCGAACTCGTTGCCCATCAGTGGCACGAGCGAGCAGCTCCCGCCGAGCAGGCCGATCGCGCCGAGCAGCACGCCCGCCATCGCCCAGCGGCGCTGCAGGATCCAGCCGAGCGAGGCCGCGTAGAGCCCGTCGTTGATCCGGTAGAACGCTTCGAACGGCGCCTTGATCTTGTCGGCCCAGCCCGGCGCCGCGCCCTCGACCTTCGGCTTGGCCCAGCGCGCGGAGAGCATCGGGTCGAGCGTGAACGCGACCCACGTCGAGATGATCGTCGCGCCCGCGATCGTGAGCCCGAACTCCCGGAAGAACTGGCCGACCATGCCCTCGGTGAACGCCACGGGCACGAACACCGCGCAGATCGCGGCGGTCGTCGCGAGCACCGCGAGCGTGATCTCCCGCGTCCCCTTCTTCGCGGCCTCCTTCGGCGGAAGGCCGCGCTCGAGGTACTTCATGATGTTCTCGCGGACGACGATCGAGTCGTCGATGAGGAGGCCGATCGCCAGCGAGAGACCCAGGAGGGTCATCATGTTGAGCGTGAAGTCCATCAGCCACATCAGGAAGAACGCGCCCAGGACCGAGGTCGGGAGCGCGAGGCTCGTGATGAGGGTGCTGCGCAGGTCGAGCAGGAAGAACAGGATCACGAGGACGGCCATCGCGCCGCCGACCAGGAGGGCGAGCTCGACCTCGTGCACGTTCTCGAGGACCCACTCCGCCTGATCGATGAGGACGTCGGCCTCGACGCCCTCGGGGAGCTGGATCTCGGCGAGCCGTGCGGACACGCCCTCGGCGACCTCCACGGTGTTCGCGTCCGAGTTCTTCATCACCTCGAAGACGATCGCGGGCTCGCCGTTCGAGCGGACGAGGGTGGTGGGATCTTCGAAGCCGTCGGTCACCTCCGCGACGTCGCCGAGCCGCACGATCGAGCCGTCGGGCGCGGACCGGATCGGGAGCTCGCGCAGCTCGTCGATGCTCTCGAAGTCGCCGACGGTCCGCACCGCGATGCGCCGCTCGCCCTCGTCGAAGCCGCCGCCCGGGATGGTCACGTTCTCCATCCCGATCCGCTGCGCGATCGACGCCGGCGTGAGGCCGAGCGCGAGCGCGCGGTCGAGGTTCACGTCGACGTTGACCTGCCGATCGAGGCCGCCGAGCACGTTGATGCTCGCGACGCCCGGTACCTGCTCGAGCTCGGGCTTGAGCTCGTCCTCCGCGAAGCGTCGCAGCGCCTGCGCGTCGGTCCCGCCCTGGAGCGTGTAGAGCGTGATCGGCGCCGCGCCGATGTCCATTCGCATCACGGTCGGGTCTTCGACCTCGCGCGGGAGGAGCGCGCGCACCTGCGCGACGCGCTCGCGCACCTGGGTCGCCGCCTCCATCGGGTCGACGTCGAGCTCGAACAGGATGACGACGTTCGAGACCGACTCGGCGGAGTAGCTCTGGATGCGATCGACGCCGGCCACCGACGCGATCGCGTCCTCGACCCGATCCGTGACCTCCTGCTCGACCTCGTCGGGGCTCGCGCCCGGGTAGATCGTCGTGATCGTGACGACGGGGAAGTTCACCTCGGGGAAGAGGTTCACGCCGAGCGTCGTGAGCCCGAGGATCCCGAGGATCACGATGCCCAGCGAGGTCATCGTGATGAAGACGGGTCGCTCGATCGCGACGTCGGAGATCGTCACTGCGCGAGCCCCGCGGTCGGCGCGCTGCCCTCGGGCGTGACGAGCTGCGGCCGGATCACCGCGCCTTCGCGCGCGAGCGCGGCGCGGACGACCACGCGGTCCTCGGCGGTGAGCCCGGAGCTCACGAGCCAGCTCCCGTCCTCGGCCGTCTCCGCGACCACGTCGCGCGACTCGAGCCGCGAAGCGTCGCCGACCCGGAGCACGGTCGAGTCGACCCGCAGCGCGGTCGCCGGGATGCGCAGGACGGGGCGGCGCTCACCGACCGCGACGCGGGCGCGAGCGAACGAGTTCGCGACCAGCGCCCCGTCCGCGTTGTCGATCCGCACCTCGACCGGGGCGCGGCGGGTCTGCGCGTCGAGCGAGCGCACGAGCGCGTCGATCGTACCGACGGCTCCGGTCCCGTCGATCGACACCCGCGCCCCGACGCGGAGGCCGCTGAGCTGGCTCTCGTTGACGGTGGTGCGCAGGCGGAGCGAGGTGAGGTCCTCGACCCGCACGAGCGGGACGCCGGGGTTCGCGGCCACGCCGACGCCGCTCGGCACCCGCGTGACGACGCCGGCGAACGGCGCGCGCAGGATGTGATCGGACGAGCTGGCGGCGACCTGCTGCCGGCCCGCCTGTGCCTGCTGGAGCTGCGCCTCGGTGATCGCGAGCTGCTGCCGCGCGGTGATGAGCTCGCGCTCCGCCATCGAGCCCGCGCGGACGAGCGGCTCGAGCAGGCGCACGCGATCGCGGGCCATCTCGACGCTGGCCTCGGCGACGCGGATCGCGGCCTGCGACTGCGCCGACGCGGCGCCGACGCTCCGGCGATCGAGGGTCACGAGCACGTCGCCCTCGTCCACGGGCTGCCCGAGCCGCACCGAGACCGTCTCGACCTGGCCCGGCACGCCGAACGCTAGGTCCGCGGCCTGCGCGGGCTCGAGCGTCCCGGTGAGGACGACGACCGGCTCGGTCTCGACCGGCACGCCCGTGGCCACGGCGACCTCGGGGACCTCGCCCGCGGTCTCGGCGGCGGCGGCGCGCTCCTCCTCGAGCGCGGCCTGCTCCGCGCTCGCCTCGGCGAGGCGACCGGCGAGGAAGAAGCCGAGGATCCCCAGGACGCCGAGGATCACCAGGACGGCGACGCGCTTCGCGAGGGGCGGCGGAGGGCGCAGCTCGGGCTCGGTCATAGAGTTGGGGTGTAGTGGCCTTTACTCCCGAGTCAAGTCGGGTATACCAACCCATAAGCCGTCCGATGTCCGCCACCGCCTCGAGCGAGAGCTCCGTCCCCACCCGCGCGATCCTGCTCGCCGCGGCCGCGCGGGCGTTCGCGAAGCAAGGCTATCGCGCCGCGACGGTGCAGATGATCGCGCAGGAGGCCGGCTTCACGCCGCCGACGGTGTACGCCCACTTCGGGAGCAAGCAGGGGCTCTTCGAGGCGATGGTCGAGGAGCTCCGGGTCGATCTGCTCTCGGTGCTCGGTCGTCCGGTGCCCGAGGGCCTGACGCTGGCGCAGAGCCTGGAGCTCCGCGTGCGCGACGTGCTCGAGCTGGCCGAGCGGCAGCGGCACGTGTTCCACCTCTTCATCGTGCGGCCCTACGATCTGCCCGATCTCGGGACGGCTGAAGAATCGCACACCTTCTTGACGCCGTTCTGGGAGCGCGTGTTCACGGCTCACGAAGGTGAGCTCGGCGATCGCACGCCCGTCGAGGCCGCCCTCGTGATGGAGGGCATCATGTACGCGTGGGTCAAGCGCTGGGTCGCGTCCGACGAGGAGCGCATCGCGCCCCAGACGCGACGCCTCGTCGACCTGATGCTCAACGGGCTCGCCAGCGGGCCGAGGTAGCTACTGCGCCCACCACGCGCCGCCGCGGCGCCTGGGAGGCGGGTCCGGCGTGGGCGCGGGGGCGTCGTCGAGCGTGGGCTGGGGGACGTCGGTGAGCGTCGGCTCCGGTCCGGCGGGCGCGGCCGGCGGTGGGGGGGGGGTCAGGCCCGCGATCGGCGGCACGCAGGAGACGAGCGGGGTCGGCGGCGTCGGCGCGACCCACGCGCCGCCCTCGAGCGGCGGCATCAGCAGCGTGCGGAAGCGCGGGCGCCAGCGGTCGGGGCGCTCGTCGATGATCGTCGTGGTGATCCCGCGCGCCTCGGTCTGCCGCGTCGTGAAGTCGGTGACGTTCGTGCCCGCGATCCGGAAGCGCAGCGCGTCGCGCAGGAACTCGAGCTGCTCCTCGTAGCGGCGCGCGGGCGTGATCAGATCGGCGGTCCCCTCGGGCGCGTCGCGCTGCTCCTGCGGCGCGAACTCGAGCAGGCCGAGGAAGCACTCGCGCACGCGCTCCGGGGTCATCACGGCGGGGCCTGCGGCTCCCGGCGTGCCGACCGCGCCGTCGATCCGGTCCGTCGCCGCGCCGGTCAGGCGCGCGGCGGTGTCGGTGCGCACGCCGAGCCCGCGCGCGACCTGCATCTGCGCGCGCTGCTGCGCGAGGCGGCGCGCGTTCGCGCCGGCCGCGCCGAGGTCCGGGCCGCCCGCCGGGGGCGGCGCGATCGAGAGGTGGTAGTCGACCTGTCGGATGAGGGTGGTCAGGAGCTGCGGCTCGCCGCTGGTCAGCTCGGTGAGCTGCGCGACGTGCTCGGCGTCGCCGACGGGCGGGCCGATCCACAGGCCCTCGATGAACGCCTCCCACGTCATGACGTAGCGCGCGAGGAAGTACGCGCGGAGCTCGGCGACCTGCCGCTCGCGCTCGAGCTCGGCGTCGTGCTCCGTCGCCGGCGGCTCCGTCCCGAGCACCCAGTGCTCACCGAAGAACTGCGCCGCCTCCCGGTCGAGCATCGTCTGGACGTGCTGCTCCCACGCGGGCCGCCCGAAGGCGGCGGGCACGCGCTCGCGCTCGCGCAGCCACGCGGTCTCCCGACCGACCAGCGAGCGCAGCGTGATGTCCGGCATGTGGTGCCGCGTCTCGATGCGGTCGACGATGCCCTGCACCGCCATCTCGTAGCTGCCGATCATGTTGAACACGCCGCGCACCGCGCCGATGGCCTGCATGTCCCGCGGGAAGTAGAGCGCGTCGTCCTCGCCGAGCGCGTCCGCGTAGTAGCGGAGGTTGTCCTCCATCATCTGGTACTGGGGATCGTGGCGCGCGACCTCGGTCGCCTCGCGCCAGCGGGCCTTGAGCTGCTCGACGATCCAGTCGCGCGTGTCGTCGGTGATCTCCGGGTCGTGCTCGCCGCGCGGCACCGTCAACAAGACGTGCAGCTTCAAGCAGTCGTACATCTCGCGCATCTCGTGCGCCTCGGGCCGCGCCGCCGGCCCGAGCGCCGCGATCCGCTCCCCGAAGGCGCGCATCGACGCGGCGTCGCGGTTGATCAGCGGGCCCACCACGCGGCGCCGCAGCGCCTCGAGGTACACGGCGCGTACGGGCTCGTGCACGTCGTCCTGGTACATCCCGAACTGCATCATCAGGGGCGGGCCGTCCTCCTCGTACTCGCCGAGCTCGACGGCGCGCTCGCGCAGCGCCTCGATCGCGTCGGCGCCGAGCGGCTGCTCGTCGTTGGCGGCGTCGACCACCACCGTGCGCGCCGCGTCGATCCGATCGCGGGTCTCGTCGAGGTAGCTCCGGTTCCGTGCCCACGCGATCGCGGGCAGCCCGCTCACGCCGATCGAGAGGCCGAAGATCACCGCCGCGGCGACCCACGTCTGGATGCGCTGGCGCCGGATCTCCTCGGGGCTCCGCACCGCGATCTCTCCGTCGCGGAACACGACCTCCGAGAACATGTCGCGCAGGAAATAGCTCTTGGCCTCGACCTGCGGTGCCGGGAGCTGCACGTCCGGCTGGCCGAAGGCCTGCGCCATCTTGCTCATGACGCGGTCGATGGGCCGGCCCTCTTGGGTGCCGCTCGTGAAGTAGACCCCGCGCAGGAGCGGCGTCTCCTTGAAGACGTTCTCGACGAAGAGGTTGTGGGTGAACTCCGCCATGTTCGTGCGGAGCACCTCGAGCTGCTGCGGGAACGCGTAGATGAGCTCGCGGTTCGAGATCTTGCGATCCTCGCCCATGCGCTTGACCGAGCGGTGCTCGAGCACGCGCAGGAGCTTGTCGAAGCCCTCGAGGAAGTACTCGCGCGGGGCGGCCGTCTTCTTCGTCAGGGGGCGCGTGAAGCCCCAGATCTGCCCGCGATCCTGCTTCGGGAGATCGCCGAACGTCTCGACGAAGCCCGGGATGAGATCGCACTTCGTGAAGAGCACGTAGACGGGCAGGCTCATCTTGAGCCGGCCCTGCACCTCGTCGATGCGGTCGCGGATCCGGCGCGCGAGCGCCGCGACGTCCTCTTCGCGGCCGCCGCCGATGTCGACCATGCTGACCGCGGCGATCATCCCGTTCAGCGGCTTCTTCGGGCGGAAGCGCTTGATGAGATCGAGGAAGCCGAGCCACTCGTCGTGGTCCTCGTCCTCGCTCGTCCAGCGGCCGGCGGTGTCGAGGATCACGCCGTCGCTCGTCATCCACCAGTCGCAGTTCCGTGTGCCGCCGAGGCCGCGGACGCCGCCGCCCGAGGCCGAGAGGTAGGGGAACTGGAGCCCCGAGTTGCGGAGCGCGGTGCTCTTGCCCGAGCCCGGCGGGCCGATGATCGCGAACCAGGGCAGCGCGTAGAGGGCCTTCTTCCCGCCCTTCTTCGTGGTCTTCAGCGCGGCGAGGGCCTTGCCGAACTCGGCCTGCATGTCCGCGATCTCGTGCTGGAGATCGGGCCGCGCGGTGGCCGCCTGCTGCTGCGCCTGCGCGGAGAGCGCCTTCTCGAGCTCGCGCGCGGCGCGCCGCTCGCGGAGCTTGTCGATCCCCACGAGGAGCACGATCACGAGCACCACGAGGAGCGTGATCAGCGCAGGGATCCAGATCGGGAAGTCGATCGCGAGCGCGAGGATCCACGCGAGCGCCACGATCACGCCGCCGACGATGTACTTGATCATCCGGTTGCCGCCTCGTCGCCGTCTTGGAGGAACGCCAGCATACCAACCTTTGCCGCCGCGCTGGGGCCGATGCCATCATGGACGGATGCACTCCCCCTCGCTTCGGTTCGCGGCCCTCGCCGCGGGGTTGGCCCTCCTGGGCGCGTGTGACGGCGGCGGCGGCGGCGACGGCGGCGGCCCGGGCGGCGGGCTCGCGCTCGAGGACGTCCCCGCGAGCTCCGCCGGGATCATCTGCGAGACGGTGTTCGGATGCCTCGGCTCCTTCGCCGGCTTCGTGGGGACCGAGCCCGCGTGCGTCACGACGTACGAGCAGGGCATCTCGAACGGGCCCTACCAGCTCTGGCAGTCGGCGATCGCGGCGGGCACCACGAGCTACGATCCCGAGGCCGCGGAGCGGTGCGCGAGCGCGACCTCGGCGACGGGGTGCGGGCTCCTCCAGGCCGGGACGCCCGAGGAGTGCGCGGCCGTCTGGAGCGGGACGCGCATGCTCGGCGAGACCTGCAGCATCGACCAGGAGTGCGCGGTCGACGCGTACTGCCGCGGCGCCGACTGCCCGGACACCGCGGGCATCTGCACCGCGCGGGCGATGGGCGGCGGCGCGTGCACCGCGACCAACGAGTGCCTGATCGGGCTCGCGTGCGAGCGCGACGTGTGCGTGGTCCCGACCGGCAACAGCGGCGGCGCGTGCGCCGAGCAGGGGGACTGCCCCCTCGACGAGCAGTGCGTCGGCGCGACCATGACCGTCAACGGGACTTGCACCGATCGATCCAGCCTCATGACCGCGATGCTCGGCGAGCCGTGCCAGCTCCAGGGCGACGACGTGGTGCTCTGCGTGGCGGGCGCGAGCTGCGCGGTCACGGGCTTCATGCTGCCGATGAGCGCGACCTTCGAGTGCCTCGCGCCGGTGGCCGCGGGCGCCGCGTGCAACGCCGCGGTCCCGGAGATGTGCCCCGAGGGCCAGTACTGCGCGGGCGCCGCTCCGCTGATGCTGATGTTCGACGGCACCTGTACGCCGCTCCCGACGGCGGGGCAGGCGTGCGGGATGGGGCTCCTCGGTGCGCGGTGCGCGCCGGGCCTCGCGTGCCTCGAGTCGGTCTGCGTCCAGCCCCAGGCCAACGGCGGGGCGTGTGAGGTCGACGGCGGGTGCTACAGCGGCCGCTGCCGGGGCGGCGCGTGCGTCGCCCCGCAGCTCTGCACGCTCTAGTTTGTGAGGGGCGCTGCGCGCGCCCCTCCTCCACGCGCGCGACGCGCGCGCGGAGCCTCCTCCCCCGTCCGAACGCGCTGGCGCGCGTTCGACCCCGTCGCGGGGCGACGGGTCCCCCTCGGCCAACGGCCGTCGCTGCGCGACGGCCTGGCCTCGATCGGCGGGATGGCCGGCCGGTCGACCCGTGGCTCGTGCTCAGATCACGGCGAGGCCGAGGGCCTCGCAGTCCGCGATCAGCGAGGCGGTCTCGGGCACCCGGGTGCCCGGGACGCGGCCCGCGATCTGCACGGCGGCCGCGCGGACCTCGCCGCGGGTGGGCACGCTCGTCGAGTGCTCCCACGTGAGGCACTTGGCCGTCGCCAGCCGATGCGCCGCGGCGCAGAGGCTCCCGGCCTCGTCGAGCAGCCTGCGCATGCCGTCGCGTTCCTGGATCACTTCGTTGAGCCACTCGAGCGGGATCATACTGCCCTCCACGGTCCTCTCCGGTGCTGCAACCGAGGTGCCATCGCCCGCCTCTCGGTCACACCGTGATTCGACGCATGCCGGCGTGAATCGTTCGGGTCAAGAAACCGACATGCATGTCGCGGTGCCGGGTGATAGGCCCGGCGCCATGCACCTCGACCCCTACACCTTCGGGCCCGACCAGACCTGCTTCGGCTGCGGGCCGCACAACGAGCGCGGGATGCGCCTGCGCTTCACCGTGGAGGGCGACGAGGTGGTCACCTCGCTGACTCCGGGCAAGGGGTGGGACGGACCGCCGAACGTCTTCCACGGCGGGCTGCAGGCGACCGTCGCCGACGAGGTCGCGGGCTGGACGCTCGTCGGTCTGCTCGGCCGGATGGGCTTCACCACCTCGATGCGCGTGCGCTACGTGCGCACGATCCAGCTCGGCGTGCCGGTCGTCGCGCGCGGCAAGATCAAGTCGCGAAAGGGCCCCTTCGCCGCGGTGGTCGTGCGCCTCGAGCAGGGGGGCAAGCTCGGTTGCTCGGCTACGGTGAGCTACATGCTCCCCGACGAGCAGAAGGCCGCGACCTACCTCGGCGGCGCGCTCCCCGCCGACTGGGCGCACCTGTTCCGCGAGTGACGAGCGCAGGCCGGCGCGGAGCGCCGGCCGTCGCGCGAGGGGGCCCTGCCGGAGGCGGGGGGCGAGCGCGCGCAAAGCGCGTTCGAACGAGGGGTGGGGGCCCCGGGGGGGGCGGGGCCGCCCCCCCCGGAATAACTATGGGGCGCCCCCCCCCCCGCCCCCGAAACCCGGGGGGGGGGTGGAGGGGGCGGAGCCGGC
>JAYRVK010000813.1:0-14011 GCA_041918555.1 Sandaracinaceae bacterium | reverse complement strand
CGCGCAGGTGAGCCGCCTCGAGGGGGCGCCGCACCTCGTGCTCGTCGGCGACGAGGCGATCCTGCGGCGCCTGCTCCTCGTGCACGAGCACGCGCGCGACAAGATCCGGATCGCGCACGCGCCGCGCGCGGTGGCGCAGGACGACAAGCCCAGGGAAGCGCTCGACGCGATGCCGGACTGCTCGGTCCTTCGCGCGACCGAGCTCGTGAAGCGCGGCGAGGCGGACGTGCTCGTGAGCGCGGGGAACACCGGCGCGGTCACCCTCGCGTGCGCGCGCACCTTCGAGCGGCTCCCGCACGTCGGTCGCTGCGCGCTCGGCGCGGTCTACCCGACCGAGCGACGCCGCGGGCCCAAGGACGACCCGTTCAGCCTGATCCTCGACGCGGGCCTCACCCTCGAGCCGTCGGCCGACGACCTCGTGGCCTTCGCGATCATGGGCTCGGCGTACGCGCAGGTGATCTCCCGCAACCCGCGGCCGCGCGTCGCGCTCCTCTCGAACGGGAGCGAGGACGGGAAGGGCACCGGCGCGGTGGTCGAGGCGAACCGGCGGCTGCGCGCGCTCGGCGATCGCCTCGAGTTCATCGGGAACATCGAGGGCATGGACATCCCGAAGGGCACCGCGGACGTGGTGGTCACGGGGGGCTTCACCGGGAACATCGTCCTGAAGATGCTCGAGGGAGTGGCCGAGACGGTGATGCGCCTGGGCCGCTACGCGGGCGACCAGAGCTTCCGGTACAAGGCGGGGCTCGGCCTGCTCATGCCGGCGGTGAAGAAGCTCCGCCAGGCGACGGACTGGGAGCAGTACGGCGGCGCCCCGATCCTCGGCTTCGATCGCGTGTGCATCAAGGCGCACGGCCGCAGCACCGAGCGCGCGATCGCGAACGCGCTCCGCGTGGCCACGCGCGCCGCGCGCACCGAGCTCGTGCGCTCGATCCGGTCCGGCCTCGAGGCGCTCGAGTAGCCCTCACGCGAGGGCGACGCGGACCTCGAGCCCGCCGCCCGCGCGCGGGTGGACCGACGCGCGCCCGCCGTGGGCCTGCGCGAGCTCGGCGACGAGCGAGAGGCCGATGCCCGTGCCCGGCGCGTGCGCGTGCTCGGGCCGCTCGACGCGGTGGAAGCGCTCGAACACGCGCTCGCGCTCCCCCTCGGGGATGCCGGGCCCGCGATCGGCGACGACGATCGTCGCGGGCCTCTCCACGCGCACCTCGATCACGTCCTCGTCGCCCGCGCCGTACTTCACCGCGTTGTCGAGGAGGTTCACGACGATCTGCTCGACGGCCTGCCGATCGAAGCTCGCCTCGACCGGCGCGCCCTCGGGCGGCCCCTCGAGCGCGAACCCCCGCTCCTCGACGAACCCGCGCTGCCCCTCGACGACCTCGCGCACCTGCGCCGCGAGGTCGCCGTCGGCGCGCTCGATGCGGCGCCGCCCCTCCTCGAGCTTCGCGAGGCTGAGCACGTTGTCGACGAGCCGCGCGAGCCGGACGGACTCGCGCACGAGCTCGCGGTGCACCTTGGGCCGCCGCGCCTCGCTGACGAGGCCCTCGTCGAGCATCTCCGCGTGCATGCGGAGCGTCGTGAGCGGCGTGCGCAGCTCGTGGCTCACCGCGCTGACGAACGCGCTCTTCTGGAGCGACAGGGCCTGCGCTCGGCGCGCGGCCATCACGATGGAGACCGCGGCCACGAGCGCGATCAAGAGGAGCGCGACGAGCGCGGCGAGCTGCCAACCGAGCTCGCGATCGAGCGCGTCCGTCGCCCCCGCGAGCGCGGCCGGCGCGAAGCACAGCTCGACCCCGCCGATCAGCGCGCTCGCGGCCTCGCGCACCGCGCAGTCGCCGCTCCCCGCGGCGACCACCGCCGGGACCGCCTCGCCCGCGTGCCGTCCGACGAGCGCCGGGATCCACTCGCTCGAGAGACGATCTCGATCGATCAAGACACCTTGCACTACCGCGACGCCCTCGTGCGACACGAGGCGGTGCAGCAGCAGGTGCTCGCCGACCTCGCGGTAGCGCATCGGCGTGTACTCCACTTCGGTCTCGCGCCGCACCATGTTGTCGAGGCCGCTCGCGTCGGCGAGCCGCGGCTCCTCGACCCGCGCCGGCGCGAACAGGTACCCGACCACGAGGGCCTCCGCGAGGAACGGCACGAGCCGTACCTGCGACAACTCGTCTTGCACGCAACGGCGTGCGACCTCGTCCTCGACGCCGCTCACGTCCACCGCCGACGGCACGCCGTCGGCGCCGCGCACGCGCAGCCGCACCACCACGTCGAGGCCCGGCGCGCAAGCGCTCACCGCCTGCCGTCGCGCATCGAGGCGGGCGCGCACCTGGCTCGTCGGCGGTCGCCGCGGCAGCGTCGGGGTGCGCTGCTGCCGCTCGGCGCTGACCTGCTGCTGCTCGACCGCGGCCTCCCACGTCACGTCGCGGCGCGAGAAGTTCGGCACCTGCCGGCCTCGCTCGAGCACGCGCGCGTTCGCGCGCTCGTCGCCCTGCTGCGCCAGGTGGATGTCCTGCGCCTGCACGTTGCCGTAGGTGTTGAGGTCGACCTGCGCGATCGCCGGAGGTGCGGTGGGCGCGGGCGCGTCGGCCGCGCTCATCGTGAGGAGCGAGGTCTCGACCTCGGCGACGCCGAGCGGCGCCGCGTCGGCGTCGGCCGGCTCGGAGGCGAGCGCGCGCAGCGCGCCGAGCGGCTCGCTCGCGAGCACGTCCCGCAGCCGCGTCGAGAGCGGGTGGGGCGCGCCGACGGCGTCGGGGGCGGTGTACGGCGTCCGGATCACGCCGCCCGGATCGATCTGGAAGTGCCCCACGACGCGCGGGTCCGTCGGCGGGTGCGCGAGCGGCGAGACGGCGACGGGGTCGCTGATCGCGAGCACCTCGGGCGGGCTGTAGTAGTAGCCGTAGAGGTAGAAGGGCCGCTCGTCCTCGCGCGCCCGCAGCTCCTCGAGGCTCTCGTCCACCGCACCGCGCACCACGTGGGTGGCCCGCTCGAGCCGCGAGCGCGCCTCGCGCAGGCGCGTCGTGCGCTCGCGCCACGTGCTCCACAGCCAGCCACCGCCGAGCAGCAGCGTCGAGAGCACGAGGCCGACCGCGAGGGCCACGACGCGGCGCGGGCTCGTCACGGCGAGTCTCGGAGCTCCGCCACGAAGCGATACCCGCGGCCGCGCACCGTCTCGATCCAGTCCTCTGCGCCGGCCACCGCCTTGAGCTTCGCGCGCAGCTGCTGCACGTGGACGTCGACGGTCCGCGTGCGCACCGTCCCGTCGTTGTAGCCCCACACGTCCACGAGGAGCTCGCCGCGGGTGACCGGTCGATGGCGCCGCTCGATGAGGTAGCCGAGCAACATCGCCTCGCGCGAGGTCAGCCGGACCTCCTCGGCGTCGCGCACGTGCTGCGCGTCGAGGTCGAGGAGCGCGCTGCCGATCACGAAGCGGCGCGCCTTCTCCGTCGCGGCGCGCGGCCGCCGCAGGAGCCCGCGCGCGCGCGCCACCAGCTCCTTGAGACCGAAGGGCTTGGTCACGTAGTCGTCCGCGCCCGCCTCCAGCCCGGCCACCACGTCGTCCTCGGCGCCCTTCGCGGTGAGGATGAGCACGGGCGTCTCGTCGCCCTGCGCGCGCGTGCGCCGCAGGACCGAGAGCCCGTCGACCTTCGGGAGCATGAGGTCGAGGATCACGAGATCGAACTGCCCTGCGGCGAGCCGGTCGAGCGCGGCGGCCCCGTCGGGCGCGAGCACCGTGCGGAACCCCTGGCTCGAGAAGAGCGCGTCGAGGCCGTCGAGGATCGGCTCCTCGTCCTCGACCAGCAGGATCCGCGGGGTGGGCTCGTCGGCTTCGTCGATCACGGGCTGCCTCATCGTGACACGCATGCGCTCAAGGTACGGCCCGGAGCGCACGCGCGAGGTAAGCGTTGGGTAAGAGTCGCCGATCTCCCCCCGCCGCCCGCAGGTATGATGGGCGCGATGAAGAGTGTGTGCGCGGTGATCCTCGCGGGCGGCGAAGGCTCGCGGCTGGGCATCCTGACGGCGAAGCGGACCAAGCCGGCGGTGCCGTTCGCGGGGAAGTACCGGATCATCGACTTCGCCCTGTCGAACTGTGTGAACTCGGGCTTCATGGACGTGATGATCCTGGCCCAGTACCGGCCGCACTCGCTGATCGAGCACATCGGCGCGGGCGGGCCCTGGGACCTCGACCGCGAGCACCGCGGCGGTGTCCGGATCTACACGCCCTACCGCTCGCGCGAGCTCGCGGACTGGTTCGTCGGCACCGCGGACGCGGTGCAACAGAACTTCCTCTTCATCAAGGACCGCCGGCCCGACCTCGTGATCCTGCTGAGCGGCGACCACATCTACCGGATGAACTACCGCGACCTCGTGCACGCGCACGTCGCGGCCGGCGCGTCGGCGACGCTCGCGACGATCCCGGTCTCGCGCGAGGAGGCCCCGCGGTTCGGCATCGTGCAGACCGGCGAGGGCGGCCGCGCGACCGCGTTCTTCGAGAAGCCCAAGGACCCGCCGCCGGGCGACGCCAACATGGGCGTCTATTGCTTCGACTACGACGTGCTCGATCGCGTGCTGCTCGAGGACCACCTCGACCCGCACTCGAGCAAGGACTTCGGCAAGGACATCCTCCCGAAGATGATCGCGCGTGGCGAGCGGGTGTTCACGTGGCCCTACCACGGCTACTGGCGCGACGTCGGGACGCTCGAGTCCTATTGGGACGCGCACATGGATCTGCTGAGCGATCCCCCGGCCTACGATCTCAACGACCTGGGCTGGCTCATCCATACGCGGAGCGAGCGCCGCGCCCCCGCGCGCATCGGCGCAGCGCACCTCGAGAACGCGCTGATCACACACGGCTGCGTGATCGAGAGCGGCGCCTCGGTGGTGCGGAGCGTCCTCGGACCCGGCGTGCACGTCGCCGCAGGCGCCTCGGTGAGGGACTCGGTGATCCTCAACGACGCCGTGATCGGTGCAGGCGCGCGGGTCGAGCGCGCGATCATGGACAAGCGCGTGCTCGTGGGCCGCCACGCGCTGGTCGGCGGGGAGGGGACGAAGCTCGCGGTGGTCGGCAAGGGGAGCGAGCTGCCGGAGGGCTTCGTGGTCCACGCGGGCGGCGAGGTCGCGCACGACGTCGTGGCCGCCGACCTCGACGGCCGCGAGGTGCCCGACGGGCTGTCGGTGTACACCAAGCGCCGGCCCTGGGAGGTCAGCGACACGAAGCGCCGCACGTAGGCGGGCCGACGGAAACGACGAGACCCTGCCGGCGCGCCGGCAGGGTCCATTCGATCGAGGCGAGCGGTCGCGAAGGCGCTCAGGCCATGCGGCCGCCGCCGCCGCCGCCGCCACCACCGCCACCGCCACCACCGCCGTTGTTCCCGCCCGCGGTGATCTGCTTCTCGCGCTTGCGCCGGCGCCGCGCGGCCTCGGACGCCTTCTTGCGACGGCGGACCGAGGGCTTCATGTAGTGCCGGCGGCGCTTCAGCTCACGGAGGATGCCCTCCGAGGCCATCTTGCGCTTGAGGTGCTTGATGGCGCGCTCGACGCCCTTCTCGCCGACGACCACCTCGACCGGCTTGCACTGCACGGCCTCGGGGCTGTTGGTGGTGGTTTCGTTGGTCATGGGGGCGCGGAAGGTGGCACGCGAGCCCGCGCCGCGCAAGGGCGGAGGATCACCGCGGAGGCGGGCCCAGCTCCGCGAGCCGCGGGGTGTCGGGGCTGATGGTCACGACCACCACGGTGCGATCGGCCTCGCCTGCGGGCGGGTAGACGCAGGCCCGACCCGCGCGCGCGATCTGCACGAGCTGCCCGGTGACCCGACGGATCACCTGCCGCTCGCGGGAGGCCGAGGCCGCGTCGCCCCGCTCGAGCGCCGTGGCCAGCCGGTCGCGGTGGAGCGAGAGGACGCGCCCGAAGCTGTTGAGCTGCGAGAGCTGCCGGTCCACGCACGCGATCTGGGTCACCGCGTGCGCGCGGCGCGACTCGTCGAGCAGGCGCAGCAGGCGGACCGCCTCGCGGTCGACCTGGACGAGGGTGCGATCGACCTCGCGCACGGGCGGCGGATCGGCCAGCGCAGGGCTCGCTGCGCCCACGACCGCGAAGCCCGCGAGCAGCGCGGCGCGGAGACCGACGGAGGACGTGCTCACGGATGGCTGGTTGCCTCCCCCCCCGTCGGCGTTCACGTCATCTGGCATGCTCCGGTCGCGGCGCGCCGGATGCTCCAGTCCCCGGCGCGCGATGGTCCCCGCACGCGGCCTCGAGGCGGCACACGCCGTGCAGAATCCGTACGGCGTGAGCACGCGAGTCGATCGGCCCCGCGCCCAGCCCATCCGGGCTCCGCTCGCCTACTCGGACACCGTGATCACGCACGACTCCGCGGCCCGCCTCCTGCTCAACGCCACGCGGTACGAGCAGAGCGGCGCGCTCGAGGCGGCCCGCGCCATCTACGACAAGGTCGCCGAGCTCGAGGAGCTCGCGGCCCTCGCGCTCGGGCGCCGCGCGAAGGTCGAGCGCGAGCTCGGGGACCTCGGCGCGGCCGCGCGCTCGCTGACGCTGGCGCTCCATCACTGCGTCGACGACGCGGAGCGCACCCATGCGATCTACGTCGAGCTCGGCGACGTCCACGCGCAGCGGGGCGACTACGAGGAGGCCTCGTACCACTACCGGCGCGCCCTCGTGCTCGATCCTACGCGGGTGGAGGTGCAACGCCGCTTGCGCGGTGCGCTGCACCTCCGCTACTGCGTCGCGCTCAAGACGGCCTGACCTCGGCCGCGCCCTCCGCGTCGCGGGCGCCCTCGCCCGCGCCCCGGATCGAGAGCCCGCCCGCGAGCGCCCGGTCCACCCGGACGGTGTCCCCTGCGCCGAACTTCCCAGCGAGGATCTCCTCGGCGAGGCGGTTCTCGAGGTGGCGCTGGATCGCGCGCTTGAGCGGCCGCGCGCCGAAGGTCGGGTCGAAGCCGACCTCCGCGAGGAAGTCCTTGGCCGCGTCGGTGATCGAGAGATCGATCTCGCGGTCGGAGAGGCGGTCGCGGAACCGGTCGAGCTGGATGTCCACGATGGACCGCACGTGCTCGCGACCCAGGCGGTGGAACACCACGGTCTCGTCGAGCCGGTTGAGGAACTCGGGCCGGAAGTGCGTGCGCAGGTCGTGCATGACGGCCTGCTCGATCGCGTCCTCGTCGTCGAGCTGCATGATGTGCTGCGAGCCGACGTTGCTCGTCAGGATGATGACCGTGTTGCGGAAGTCGACGGTGCGGCCCTGCCCGTCGGTGAGGCGCCCGTCGTCGAGCACCTGGAGCAGCGTGTTCCAGACGTCGGGGTGCGCCTTCTCCACCTCGTCGAAGAGGAGCACGCTGTACGGCCGGCGCCGCACCGGCTCGGTGAGCTGGCCGCCCTCCTCGTAGCCGACGTAGCCGGGCGGCGCGCCGATGAGCCGCGACACGGCGTGCTTCTCCATGTACTCGCTCATGTCGAGCCGGATCATCGCCCGCTCGTCGTCGAACAAGAACTCCGCCAGCGCCCGCGCGAGCTCCGTCTTGCCGACGCCGGTCGGGCCCAGGAACAGGAAGCTCCCGATCGGCCGGTTGCGGTCGCCGAGGCCCGCGCGGCTGCGCCGCACCGCGTTGCTGACCGCGACCACCGCGTCGCGCTGGCCGACCACGCGGGTCGCGAGGCCGTCCTCCATGCGCAGGAGCTTGGCGCGCTCGGACTCGAGCATCCGGCTCACGGGGATGCCGGTCCACTTGCTCACGACGATCGCGATGTCCTCGTCGGTGACCTCCTCCTTGAGGAACGAGCCTTCCTTCTGCACCTCGTCGAGCGTGCGCTGGAGGTCGGCGACCGCGCGGTCCGCGGCGGGGATCTCGCCGTACTGGATGCGGCTCGCGGTCTCGTAGTCCGCGGTGCGCTGCGCGCGCTCGAGGTCGAGGCGCAGCCGCTCGAGATCGCCCTTCTGCTCGCGGATCGCCTCGATCAGCTCCTTCTCGCGGAGCCACTGCGCGCGCATCGACTTGTTCTGCTCCTCGAGCTCGGCGAGCTCGTGGTCGACCTCCTCGAGGCGGCGCTCCGAGTACGCGTCGCCCGCGTCCTTGATCGCCTGCCGCTCGATCTGGAGCTGCGTGATCTTGCGCTGCGCGCGGTCGATGTCGGCGGGGAGGGACTCGATGTCCATCTTCAGGCGGCTCGCGGCCTCGTCGACGAGATCGATCGCCTTGTCGGGCAGGAAGCGGTCCGTGATGTAGCGATCGCTCAGCGTCGCCGCCGCGACGATCGCGCTGTCGTGCACGCGGATGCCGTGGTGGACCTCGTAGCGCTCCTTCAGCCCGCGCAGGATCGCGATGGTGTCCTGCACCGTCGGCTGCCCGACGAAGGCGGGCTGGAAGCGGCGCGCGAGGGCCGCGTCCTTCTCGATGTGCTTGCGGTACTCGTCGAGCGTGGTCGCGCCGATGCAGCGCAGCTCGCCGCGCGCG
Organism: Sandaracinaceae bacterium; assembly: GCA_041918555.1. Classification (GTDB taxonomy): domain Bacteria; phylum Myxococcota_A; class Polyangia; order Polyangiales; family Sandaracinaceae; genus JACKEC01. The sequence continues at coordinate 5,555 of JAYRVK010000813.1, read as the reverse complement.
AGCGCGGGCTTGAGCATGTTCGACGCGTCCATCGAGCCGCCCGCGGCGCCCGCGCCGACGAGCGTGTGCAGCTCGTCGATGAAGAGGATGATCTCGCCCGCCGCGCTCTCGACCTCCTTGATCAGCGCCTTGAGCCGATCCTCGAACTCGCCGCGGTACTTCGTGCCCGCGACCATCGCGCCGAGGTCGAGCGCGAGCAGGCGCTTCTCGCGCAGGCTCTCCGGCACGTCGCCCGCGGCGATCCGCGTCGCGATGCCCTCGACGATCGCGGTCTTGCCGACGCCGGGCTCACCGATGAGCACGGGGTTGTTCTTCGTGCGGCGGCTGAGGACCTGCATCACGCGACGGATCTCCTCGTCGCGCCCGATCACCGGGTCGATCTTCCCCTCGCGCGCGTCCTTCGTGAGGTCGTGCGTGAACTTCTCGAGCGTCTGGTAGCGGCTCTCGGGCTCGGCGTCGGTGACACGCTGCGTGCCGCGGACCTCTTGGATCGCCTTGGCGAGCGCCTCCTCGCCGACGCCCAGCGCCTTGGCGAGCTCGTCCTTGGCGCGCACGATCGCGAGGAGCACGTGCTCGGCCGAGGTGTACTCGTCCTTCAGGCGCTCGGTCTCGGTCCACGCGTTCGTGAGGACCGCGCGCAGCCGCCGCGAGATCGTGGGCTCGGCCCCGCCCTGGACCTTGGGCATCGCGCGCAGCTTCTGATCGAGCCCGCGCCCGAGGGCCGCGGGGTCACCGCCGGCCTTCTGGAGGATCGGCGTGGTGATGCCGCCGTCCTGGGCGAGGAGCGAGAGCAGGAAATGCTCGGGATAGAGCTCCGGGTTGCTGCCCTTCGCGGCGAGCTGCTCGCTCGCGACGAGGGCCTCCCGGGTCTTGCTGGTCAACCGGTCGAGCCGCATGGTGCCCGCAACCTAAGCACTCGATCTCGACGGGCAAGGCCGCTTTGGCACAACATGGCACTTCGTTTCCGTGATTGAATCCGCCGACATTGGGCATTGATGTGTCAACCCCCCCGGCGCTGCTCGGGCTGTGCATGCTCACCGCGCTCCTCGCGGGGTGCGGCGACGACGTCCAGGTCACCGACCCTCGCTTCGCGACCCCTGAGCGCACGGTGGCCACGCTCCTCGCGACCCACGGCCTCGCGGACGAGTCGCAGGAGTCCATCCGCAGCCGCATCGCGGAGCGGGGATCGTTCGAGCTGCGCGACGCCGCGACGTGGCGCCTCTGCTTCGCCGACCTCGAGCGCCCGGGCGGCGAGGGGATGGCGGGCTACGTCCTGGGGCTCCTCGCCGCGGCGCGCGACGAGCTGCGCTACGAGACCGCGGCGAACCGCGGCTACGTCTTCCCGCGCGAGGGGATCCGCGTGGTCATGGACCGCGGCGAGGACGGCGCCTACCGGATCGTGCTCGCCCAGAGCGTCCCCGAGGAGGTCCAGCGCGGGCTCCTCCAGATCGAAGAGAACGCGCGCCGCCGGATCCCTCCCGGACCCTGAGCCCGCGCGTACCTGAGTGCGTAATCGCTTGCGCACCTCGTCGATGGTGGTATTACCAGTCTGTCGATTGGTTTAGCCAACGGAGGCGGGCGCGATGATCCGATGGGCGGCGGTGGTCCTGAGCGGGTTCGTGGTGGCGGGCGCGCCCGGGCTCGCGATCGAGGCCGGCGAGATCGACTGGCTGGGCGGGACGCGCGACTTCCTCGAGAAGGCCTCGCCCAAGGGCCGGCTGGGGGTGCGCGTGGGGCTGCTGATCGCGATGACCGCGCCGCTCTGGATGTGGGGGCGGCTCACCACCCTGGCGCGCCTCGCGCCCGAGGAGCGCGCGCGCCTGCTCGCCGCGCTGCTCGAGCACCGCGTCTTCTTCGTCCGCGAGCTCACGCTGCTCCTGAAGCTGGTCGGGTGCATGGCGCTGCTCCGCCCCGCCGCGGTCCGCGCGCGCACGGGCTACGACCGGCCCGTTCGCAGTGAGCAAATTTTCTTGCCGGTGATCCGGGAGGTGGCGTGATGGCACGCCTCGAGGACGACGCGGACTTCGTGATCGTGGGCACCGGCGCGGGCGGCGCGACCGCCGCGCGCGTGCTCGCCGCGGCTGGCTTCTCCATCGCGATGGTGGAGGAGGGCGAGCACCTGCGCCCCGAAGATCGCCCCGCCGCGCTCCTCGACGCGATGCGCCTCGCGGTGCGCGACATGTGCATGCAGGCCACCGAGAGCCGCGTGCCGATGCCGATCCTGCAGGGGCGCGCGGTCGGCGGCTCGACCGCGATCAACTCGGGCATCGTGTGGCGCCTCCCCGAGGACGTCCGTGAGGACTGGCGCGCGCGGTTCGGGCTCGACGCCCTCGTCGAGGGCGTCGACGAGGTGTTCGAGCAGATCGAGGACGAGCTCGAGATCCACGCGACCGAGCCGGAGATCTTGGGGCGGAACAACGCGCTCATGGCGGAGGGCGCCGCCGCGATGGGGCTCCCCGGCCGCGCGATCCACCGCAACACCCGCGGCTGCGAGGGCAACGCGCGATGCCTGCAGGGCTGTCCGGTGGGCGCGCGGCAGAGCATGGACGTCTCGTACGTCCCGCGCGCGATCGGGGATGGCGCGCGGCTCCACACCGGCTGCCGCGTCGAGCGCGCGGTGATCCGGCGCGGGCGCGCCGTCGCGGTCGAGGGCCCCGGCTTCTCGATCCGCGCACGCCGCGGGGTGATCGTCGCCGCGGGCGTGGTGCACACGCCGGTGCTCCTGCACGCGAGCGGGGTGCGGCACCCGAACCTCGGCCGTCGCTTCCAGTGCCACCCGGGCGTCGCGATGGTCGGGCGCTTCGAGACGCCCGTGCAGATGGGCTTCGGTGCGTCGCAGGGCTACGAGATCCCGCAGCGCGCGCGCGGCTTCAAGCTCGAGGCGCTCGCGCTCCCGCCCGAGATGCTCGCGGCGCGCCTGCCCGGCGCGGGCCCGGAGTGGCAGCGGCGGCTCGCCGACCTCGGGAGCTACGCGCAGTGGTGCGGGCAGATCCGGATGAAGGCGCACGGCTCGATCCGTCGCGTGTTCGGGCGCCCGTGGATCGCGTACGAGCCGACGCAAGACGATTTGCTCAAGGCACGCGAGGTCGCGGTGACGCTCGGGCGGCTCATGTTCGCGGCCGGCGCGGAGGAGATCTTCCCGGGCGTCGCGGGCTTCGACGAGGTCGTGACGGATCCGCGGCGCCTCGACGCGCTCGCGGAGCGTCCGGTCGCGCGCGCGGACTTCCACCTCGTCGCCTCGCACCTCTTCGGCACCGCGTGCGCGGCCGAGGATCCGCACGTGGGCGTGGTCGATCCGTCGCTGGCGGTGCGCGGGGTCGAGGGCCTGCACGTGATGGACGCGAGCGTCTTCCCGACCAACCTCGGGGTGAACCCGCAGCACTCGATCATGGGGATCGTGTGGCAGGCGGCGGCGGAGCTCGCGGAGCTCAAGGCGACTCGCAGACGTACGGCTTAGCCTCGTTGCAGTTGCGATCGCCCCAGCGTCCGCGCGTCTCGAAGGAGCTGCTGCCGTTCTCGACCGAGGCGCAGTCGGCGCTGTCGGCCGAGGGGCCGCCCGGCTCGCCCGAGTCCCAGTTCGTGTAGCTCGACGTCCCGAACGACCACACCCAGGTGCCCTCGGCGCGCTGGTCGTTGAGGCCGATCCACCAGTCGTCGTTCGCGAGCGCGAGCGCGGTGTCCGAGAGGAGCGTGCTCTCGACGCCGTCGTTCACCGTGACCAGCTCGTAGCCCAGGGCACGGCACGCCCCGACCGCGGGGCTCCAGCCCGCGACCGCGGTGCAGAAGAGGTAGGAGTGCCCGCCGTGGTGGCGCTGCGTGCACGGGCAGCCGGCGGCGTCGTCGATCGTGCCGTCGCAGTCGTCGTCGCGGCCGTTGCACGTCTCCGCAGGGAACGGCGGCAGGACGCACGGGCCATACATGCCGCCGGCGCACGACTGCGTCCCCGTGACCGTCCCGCACGTCATCGTCGTCACGTTGCACGAGCGCATGAGGCCGTCGTCGACGAGGCCGTTGCAGTCGTCGTCGTCGCCGTCGCAGGTCTCCGGGGAGGGCTCGCGCACCGAGCACGGGCTCCACACCCCGGCCGCGCACGACTCGGTCCCCGCGCCGCACGCGGTGGAGCACGGGCGCACGATGAAGTCGGCCGCGCCGTCGCAGTCGTTGTCGAGCCCGTCGCAGAGCTCGGTCGAGGGCTCGCGCACGTTGCAGTACCAGGAGCCGAGGATGCAGGTGTCGGTGCCCGTCCCGCAGCTCGTCGTGCACGTGCGGGTGAGCTCGTCGTCGATGATCCCGTCGCAGTCCTGATCGAAGTCGTCGCAGGTCTCCGACATGGGGACGCACGCATCGGGGATGGGCGCCGCCGAGTCGACGCCCGCGTCCCAGCCCGCGTCGAAGCCCGCGTCGCGCCCCGCGTCGGCCCGCCCCGCGTCGAGGCCCGCCGGGCCCGCGTCGAGCCCGGGCGGGGTCGCGCCGTCGTTCGGCCCGGTGCCCGAGCGGTCGAGGAGGCAGCCGCTCGCGAAGAGGGCGACGCCGCAGCCGAGCACGGCGGCGCACCTCCGCGTCACCTCAGCAGCTCCCTCCCGTGCACGCGCGATCGAGGTCGCACGCGGGGCCGCCCCCGCACATGCACATGCCGCCGGTGCAGCGATCCGCAGAGACGGTGCAACGACTGTTGCAGAATCCACAGTTCGTCACGTCGGTCTGGAGATCGACGCAGCCGGCCATGCAGCAGTCCTGCCCCTCGGGGCACGGCCCGACGCCCGCCGCGGTGGAGCAGTCGCACGCGCCCGACTCGTCGCAGAGGTCCGCGCGCGAGCGCGGGCTCACGTCGGCGCAGCCCGCGCAGCACTCGGCCGCCTCGTCGACGCGGCCGTTGCAGTCGTTGTCGACGCCGTCGCAGCGCTCGGGCGCGCCGGGCACGCTGCCGAAGCGCGGGCGCACGTCGTTGCGCCCGTCGTCGCAGTCGCACATCGTGAGGTCGTCGCCGGCGCGGCACGCCATGATGCCGTCCATGTCGCCGTCGCCGCAGCCGGTGTCGCGGCCATCGCAGTTCTGATCGACGCGGTCGCCGCAGAGCTCGATGCTCGGGACGCAGCCGTCGGTGCCGGGCGCCGGCCCGCCGTCGGTCCCCGGCGGGATCGCGGAGTCCGTGCCCATCATCATCATGCCGCCGTCCATCCCGCCCATGCCGCCGCCGTCGGTGCCGGGAGGGACGGTGCCGTCGTCGCAGCCCACGACGAGGAGCGCGCACGCGAAGAGGAGCGCGGCTCCCCTCCGGCGCGCGCCCTCCCCCCGACCCCCTCCCGCGAGCGGGACATCGGCGCGCGGCCTCATCGGCGCCTCCGGCGCGCGACGAGGAGCGCGAGCGGCGCGAGCCACAGCCCGTAGAGGGGCAAGTTCCCTTGCGATACTGCATCGCAGCCGCAGCCCGGCGTGCTGCCGCCCGGCGGGAGCGGCGGCCGGCCCGCGTCCATCGCGGCGCCGCCCGCGTCGTCGCCCGCGATCGGGCCCGCGTCGTCGCCCGGGGGCACGTCGCCGGCGTCGAAGCCGGGCGG